>DATGFS010000005.1 GCA_035308905.1 bacterium
TTTCTGCCGATGCTCGCGAACTGCGGATCGGTCTTCAGCGTCTCCAGGAACTCCAGGTTGTTGTTGACGCGCACCGCCTTCAGGTACGTCAGGAGCCGAGTCGCCAAGATGTCCTTGTGGTAGCGCAGGTCAGTGTTGGACTCGATCTCTTTGATCGTCGCATCCCGCACCGTGAACCGGCGCCCAGCGAGCGACCCCTTCGACGGCACGAAGACGCGCTGCTTGGCGGACGCAGGGTCGTAGCGCGTCCCGATCTCCAACGCGATAGCCTTCAAGTCTTCGACCTTCTGCGCGAGCGTGTTCAGCCGCCCCTGTAGGCGCGTCACGTTCCGCGCTGGCCCCTGAAGCGTCTTCAACTCCCGCACCGCAGCGGCGAGGTCGCGCTTCTGTGCTTGAATCCGAGCATCGAGCGGGACGCCTGCCTCATCCGCCGCGCCTGCGAGCCCACTGGTGAGGCTGTCAATCTCGCTCTCCAACTGCGTCACTCGCTGCGGGAGGTTCAACGTCTTGACGCTAGACAGCGCCCGGATGTCCTGACTCAACTTGCCGATGCGCCGTTGGATAGGGGCGAGTTCTTGTGCCTTCAACTCGTCCAACGTCCGGAACTTGAACGCCCCAAGGTCTTCCCTCACCCCGTTCGCAAACGCGGTCACGCGCCCGTCTTTGATCGCCACGACGTAGCGGTGCCCCTGATCGTCCTCGATGGCCTTCATGGTGCGGCCCTTCAGGAAAGAAGCAGCGGTCGAGAGGCGTCCTCCGAGGGAGAACCCACGCCGCGCCCCCGACAGCGCACGGTCTACGAGGTTGCCTCGCTCTTGGACGTAGTGATTCGTGAACTCGTCCGGCAGTGTGTTGGGGTCGAGCCCCCGGAGTCGGGCGAAGATCTGCGCCGTCGCATCCTTCAGCGGACGAATCACCGTGTCGTAGACTTGGCGCTGCTCAGGCGTCAGCGGGATGGAGTGGTTCTCGTCGTAGTGGATGAGGACGTTCTCCGGGTCCGCCTCGCGCATGGTCCCCTGGATGGATTCCAAGAGGTGACGCGCCCGGATCTCGGCCTCCTGGCTTCGTGTCCCCAAGGTGTACAGGCGATCTTCAATCGACCCGGCAGCGGGCTCAGGCGTGAGCGTATTGCGGACGAACTGCTGAACGGCATCGGTCAACTCGTTCGCCGCCTTGAAGCCCGGCGCGACGATGCCTACGGGTTGAGACTCCAAGCCGGTGCCCGCAAGTCCGCGAATCAGCGAGGCCGGAGAAGGCGTCCGACGCTCTGCGGCTTGCTCGACGAGTCCTTGGCGAGCCCCCTCATCGAACAGCGAGAGTTGGTCTGCGCCTCGGTTGATGCGGTCGAGGATCTGCTGAGGGGTCTGTCCGGTTTGGCGGGCCTGTCGCGCTACATCTTCAGCGACCGACTCGGCAGACCGTCCGAGCTTCGAAGCGATGGCACGGATGATGGGGGCGAAGAGTCGCAGAATTCCTTCACCGGCCATGAAGGATGCGCCGCTCGACACAGCCGCGCCAGGGATTCGAGAGACAGGCTCGCCATGGACGGCGGAGCCAACGCCTGCTTCACCCGTTCCGACCATCGCACCAGCGAGGCCCACGCGCAGGAGCATCGGGGCTGCTAGACCCTCGGTCGCCATCATCGCGAGGATGACAGCAGGCGTCTGACCGATCATGTTCCCGATGCCTTCCACGATCCGACCGGCCTGCGTCTTCGCGTCCTCGGGACGGATGAAGCCAAGCGTCAGGCCGCGCTCGATGCCGTGGAGCAAATCCATGCCGTACTGCAAGACGCCTTCATGCTCTTGGACGGCAGGCTTTGTCGCCGACGTGGCGGGCTGAGCGGCGCCGGGCGCGAAGATGTCTGCGCCCCCCGGAATCGTCAGAGTCGGCGCCGTCGTCGGGGGCGCGAAAATATCGACGCCTCCCGGTCGAGCAGACGCCTCCGCTGGGCGTGAAGCGAACGCCGTACCTGACAGGATGGAGCGGACATAGTTCGCGGTCTCAGGGATGCTGAGGGCGCGTCCCGACCGCACCGCCCCAGACCCGGCATTGTAAGCCGCGAGCGCCTCCTGCCAGTTTCCGAATTCGCGGTACTTCTGCGCCAAGTAATCCATGCCCGCCCGGACGTTGGCTTCCGGGTCACGCGGATTCACCCCGAGTTCTCTTGCCGTGGCAGGCATGAGTTGCGCCGGACCAATCGCGCCCGCCGAAGAAACGGCGTTGGATCGGAAGCCCGATTCTTGATTCACCAGGCGGAGCGCAAGGTCAAGCGGCACGCCGTACTGACGTGCATATTGCTCGACCCATCGCCGAATTTGCTCAGGCGTCGCCGCACGATTAGAGGACTGCGAGACGCCCGCGAGCGGAGTCCCTGCGAAGATGTCCGACGAACTTGTCGGCGCCTCCGGAGCGGCAGGTTTCGGATCGAAGATGTTGACAGCCACGTCTTATCGTCCTGGCGTGACTTAGCGCTGAGTCTGCGGAGAGCCAATCGGACGATACGAGCCTTCGCCAAAGTCCGGGCCGAGTGCGGGCACAGACTGCCGTCCACCGTTGTTCAAGAATCGGACTTCTTCCGTCGTCAGGTGAACCGCTGCGGCCAGCCGGTTCTGCTGCTTCGGAGTCATTTGCTGCCAATCCGCGAGCAGCATCCCTAGCACGTCCCTCCGCGCTTGCACGTTGGAGGCTCGCCGAACGCGCAAGATGTCGGCGTTGAGCCGGTCCTGCGGAATCCCTTGCGGTTGTTGAGTCTGCCCCTGACCACCAGTCGGGGCCGCTGCGCCACTGAGAGACGCGAACTCCTGCGGCGTGATGCCAAACAGTTTCGCGTAGGACTGCCGCTGTTGAAGGCTCAGCCCCTTCCACCATGCCGAGGCTCCGAGCGCCTTCAACACGTCAGCGCGAGGCTTCGTCCGCAGCGCGGCCTGGAACTGTTCGACCGGACTGCCGGTCCCGGTTCCTGTGCCGGTCCCCGTCCCTGTCCCGTCGCCAGTATCACCACCTGTTCCGGCGCCGCCGTTCTCGATCTGACTCTCCAGGTCAGTCATCCGCGAATACACGCCGGAGAGTTGCTGGTTCAAAGTGGCGATGCGCTGGTCGATCTGCTGGAGTTTCGCTTTCAGCGCGGCTTGCTTGGCTGGGTCCGTTTCGATGTTCAACTGATTCAGGATCAGTTGCTCGTCTCGCTGCGCGGCGCCGATCTGCCGCTCCAAGAGAGTCGCCTGCGCTGTCAACGCGCGATAAGCCGGATTGTTCTGGGCGTTGCGATTGTACCGCTGCTGATTCTCACGCTGCGTTGCTCCCGACTGGACCCCCGCCATCAATCGAGGAACGTCGAGCGTGTGGTTCTGCGGGTCCCAGTAGGACGCGAGCGAGGAATCAAGCACCGTTGAGAAGTCCGGCCCCATGCTTTGTTCGAGCCGCACCAGCAGCGCGGGGTTGACCTGCTGGAGGTACTGGCGCACACTCGGGACCTTGCCGCCAAACTGCTGTCCTACGGCCCCGAGAATGTCGTCGCTGGCCGAACCCTGTCCACCCAACGCGGTATCAGGCCACGCCCCGTTCTTGTCGGGTTGAGGAAACTCGCCCTGAAGTCCGGGGAACAGCCGATTGAATGTCGCCATGCGTTCGCGCATGAAGGCCGCACGCTGCTGAGGATCCGTGAACTGGCGTGCCCGAGTTGTCGCGTCCGCGATGAAACGCTGCGCGTCTGCCTCGTCGCTTCGAGCTTGCCCGCGTGTATCCGCAGCCGTGACGTAGTGCCCGTTTACTCGGCGAGCCTGAAGCACTCCGCGTAGCGCCTCGACGATCCTGTCTCCGTACTGCTGTTTGAGAAGGTCGAGTTGCTCGTCGATAAAGCGATCAGCCGCGTCCGGATCGGTCATCTGCCCGGCTTTCGTGAGGATATCGCGAAGGTCGGCTTGCAGTTTGCCCTGCAACTCGCGGCGACTCTTCTCAACACCCGTGTCAAATGTCTGCGGCGTGATGCCGGGGAGCACTTTATCTCGGAACCACTGCGGCAGTTGCGGGTTCTGGAGGAACTGCTGCGCGGCTTCGGGTCCCTGCGCTTTTGCTTCGTCCCACGCGCGAAGGAGCGCTTGAGCCTGCTGGTTGCGCTGGGCTCGGCGCACGTTCCCCAAACTTCCGAGCAAATCCCCGAGGGCGTCGCCCCAACTTGGCGGAACCGGACTCGTCCGACCCCACGACGATTCGTAAGTGGATTCCGGCCCGTAGACTCCAGGGTCCTCGGGCGGCGCGAAAAGATTGTCGAGGGGATTGTTTGCCATCGAGGCTAGTGAACTCCGCGCGGCGTTGCTTTTGCGTCTCCGTCGAGACTAATCCACGTCTCGAAAAGCGGAAGCACCCTCAGAACATGGTTCACGAACGCCTGGGCCTCATCGGCTGTCGCCGGTCTGGCTGTCGGTCCGACGAGCCGTCGAGCGTGCAGGATGTAGTCTTCGAGAGCATCCGCCCATGAATCGCTTCCCATTCTCTCGAAATGGAAGCGCAACTTCCGCGAGGTCTCGTCAAAACCGCGAAGCGTAGCCGAGATCGAAATGTCGGGAGGAATGTTCCATGCGTCCGCAGGCAGGTCGCGGCCTTCGAGCGCCGCACGCGCCGCGAACTCGCCGTCCAACAAAGCAAGCAGCGGCGCCGGACTGATTCCTGAACGCTTGGCAGAAATCACCGCAGCCTCGGGAAGCGTCTTGATGACATACAGAGAGACTGCCGGATCGGGCGTGTGTCCAAATGCAGACTCGACCGCAGCGTTTACCACCTGGCGCGTCATCGCGGCTTTCTGCTCGCGCTCGCCGGTCATTCAGTTACCCTCCTGAATATCGCCACCACGCGACGGAGCCGGTGGCCGCATTCGCGGCGCAAACTTCTCCCAAACGGTCATTGACGACGCCGCATCACGCCGCTTACCATTTCGGATATGAACTTGGCCGAGTTGTTGCCCACTCTTCAGACGGACGCTGCCGCAAAACGAGCCGCCGCCGTCATGTTGTGGTGGCTGTTCTTCAATTTTGGAGCAACCCAGCATCTCAGCACCTCACATCCCGATCCATTCAACACTTACGCGGACTGCGCTCACTACGCGATGCAGGCCCAACGCGGAGAAGGTGGCGCTTGGCACTGCGAGTCTGAGCCCCCCGCCTCTCCGCCGTCCCCCTAAGAACCGAAGCCTGCGAGATCAGCGCCGCCGACCCCGCCCTGCCCGCCGCCAGTCCCGCCTCCCGTGCCGCCACCTCCACCGCCTGGCTGGTCAGGAGCGGGTCCGCCGCCAGGGCCACCGCCACCCGTATTACCGGTGCTGCCTTCGGTCATCGAGGCTATCGCGTTGTTCACAATCGCAGTGATCCACGCGGGCGTAGCGCTCGGCGCCGACGCTGCCGGTGCCTGCGTCGAAGTCGGTGAAGGGGCCACCCCAGCAGGAGCACCCGCAAACTGCCCAGTCGGCGGAAGACCACTTGGATTCAACTGGCTCGCGATCTGACTCAAGGGCGCTTTCTGCGCCATGATCTGCTGGATCTGAGGTGGCAACGTCAGGCCGGGAATCGTCGGAGAGATCGCTCGACCCGAAGGCCCCTGCTGAGCCTGGCTGTTTGCCCAACTCATCAGGCCACCAGACTGCGCCGGACTCGGTGCGCCGTTCGCCTGGAGCATGGCGCGAAGTTGGGGCGTGAGCAAAAGTTGTAGCATCAGGCGAGGGTCTAACTGGTACGGTTGTCCGCCCGCTTGCACACCATAGTAGCCGCCCTGGTTTGCCAGTGACATGTTCTCTCTACTCCTCCTGCGGGCTAGAGAAACAAAAAAGCCCCGCTTCCGCTTCACGCGGGCGAGGCGCATCGCTTTTACCGGAGGAGCACGTCCGTAAAACGGGGTGAGGGGTTAGATCAAGGATCGTCCCTGCACTAGGCTCAACTCGAACGGCGGGCGATCAACCCCGCGCGTCGATATGAACTTGATCTTCTACTCTTAGCGTAAACCCTTCCGATGAATCATTCAAGGGGCCGCCGGAAATGCTGTCCCACTCACGCCGCTGCCTTAAGATACTGGACGACTTGCCGCGCCCATCCTGGAGAACACGCAGTCGGGTTCGCGTGCCGAAGTAGGTTCGCTAGACCGATCTTCTCGACGCGACTATAGACGAGCCCGTTGCACGAACCGCAGACTAGGGCTCGCACGGCCTCGCGCACGTCTCCAATCGCATGATCGTGGTCAACTTGGAGCCGCCGCCGACGATGACACATCGCGCACACGCCGCGTTGGCGCTTTCTCAGGATGGCGAGGTCTTCCGGCGTGAGTTGGTATCTCACCCAAAATTGGTGGCGCTTCCAGTAGGCCCGCATCTTCGGCAAACGCTCCTCGCGGTTAGCCGCGTACCATGCGCGAAACGCCTCGCGCTTCCTCTCCCGGTTGGTCATAGTCGTCATCCCCGGTTCCCCGGCATAAAAAGCGCCAGCGTATGACCGAACCGGCCTGTATGCTCTCCGACCTTCTCGACAAATCCGAACTTCAGCAGGTATCCGCACATAGCGCTTCGCACCAAATCAATCGGAAGATTGCCCAACGCTGAAAGAAGGTCCCAGGTCATCGGCGCCGGAGCACCCCCATCCTTGTGCCAACGGAGAGCAAAGAGTCGATCCACTTCTTCACGGACAGCCTTCGCATACCACGGCCAATCCTCGGGAGCGGCCCGAAGAATGTCGCGGCTCACTTTCAACAGCCCTGCTCGCTCATAGAGATCCATTGACCAGAATACGAGCAGTGGCGCGTTCGACTTAGAGATTCCATCCCAGCGCGTGCCCCCCGTGCGAATCGCTGCGTGGACTTCCGGCAGCGAGTAGAAGGGTTTCATGCCCTTTCGGTGCCAATCTCTCAGGCCGATAACGCCGTTGTCCCCTCGATAGATCTGCGCTGACGGGTGCCATTCATCATGTTTAGGAAGGGGGCAGCAGAACGACGAACCTAGAGTGATGCCGTCGGGAAGCCCGAGCACGGGAGCAACGAATGGCAGAGCGGCCTCGCAGGTCGCCATCTCGCGAAGAATCTCACCCGCCTCCTTCCCGGCCCCTTTCAGCGTAGCGGCAAGCGCGGTCAGGTCACTACTGGAGTAGACCGGCGGGGTAGCGGCAGCGTGGGTGACGGGGACTCGGGATGAGTTTAGATCGGGACGGACAAACCGGCTCCACTCTTCCGGCAACGCGGGCAACGAGGCAACGTCATCTAGCGGTGAAATCCAATACCGGCCACGGGAAGGAGGAACGACTGCCAAGGAACCGGCACCCCGCACCTCGACCTGTGGATGCGGCTTCACCGTCCGACACGGCGCAGCCGTCGAGTAGAGACGGTGGGCGCCGCGCCCCTTCGTCCGTGCGAACATGGCCGTATCAGGAAGCCGGAGGCCCTGCCTCTCGACCTCGCGGGGACCGTCCGGCCCGTCGAACTCCACGTCCACGACCGACGCATGAGGCGATCCTAGGATAAGGGCAATATCGTGCGCCGGGTACCGGGTCGCCCACTCCGCGACCTCTTCAGGCGTCTGCCGCCGGGAACGCAGATGACTCCAAGCCGCCCCCTTTGGGGGGAACTTCTGCCCCGGCACGACCGGGACGACGTTGAAGCCCTTGGCGTGGTATTCGAGGGCCGTCTCGAAGAAGGTCGCGCTCATGGCTGGACCCTCGCGCTCTGGAGCCGGAACCCCTGGAAGACTGCCAGCCGGACGGCCTTCCCGGCTCTCCCCCCACACCCCCCACAACTACAACTACATAGCTGAACGCTAGTCATGTAAAGGGGAGGGGATGCCTCGGGGGGACGACCGGGCCTCCGGGTGGGGTAGGTGGCCGACCCTGAACCCGGAGGAGGAAGCACCTCTTGGCGTGAGCCCGCCATAGAGGGCATCTCGGGGGCAGGCTGGACGCTCCGACCGCCGCCCACGCTGGGAGCGGGGAGGGTCCCTCGATGAGTCTGCGAGAGAAGCATCCCTTGGCGCGAGCCTGCCAGGTTGGGGCTGTATAACAACGAACGCGGGGGACAGGCGGCAGCCGTCACGGAAGCGCCTCCCGGAGTTGGCGTCGAACAGAGCGCGGGAGGGCACCGGCCTGCGGGGGCCAGGGTCGAGAGGCGCCTGCGCCGAGGCAGATGAAACTCGGAAGGTCTAGGGGCTCCGGGTGGGTCCTGAAGACTTTCAGTGTGCCGATAGGCCGATGGGCTGATGGCAGACTATCTGATTGACAAACAGTGGAGACTTCCTTATACTGAAGCATGTCAACTTCTCCCTGCTCCGCCGGAGCCGCCCGCATGGCGGCTTTTCGGTTTCCAGCGGAGTCTTCAGAATCACCCCCGGAGTCTCAGTCTTGGAGAACTGAGTGGTACGGGCGCCGTGCCTACCTTCCTGCGATTGCCTCCTCGCGACCGATAGTGGTAGAGTGCTTGCCTGCCCGCTTGGCCCGCCATGCCTGGAGCCGAGCGAGCGCCTTCGGTCGGAAGAGGCGGGTGCCGTTGCTCATGCGGATGTAGTCAACGCGCCCGAGTGCCGCATGATACAAGAGCGCGTTTCGAGTGA
The DNA here is from genome assembly GCA_035308905.1 of bacterium. Classification (NCBI taxonomy): domain Bacteria; species bacterium. The sequence continues at coordinate 8,573 of DATGFS010000005.1, forward strand.
GCCCGAGCCGCTTCGCAGCATCGCCACTCGTCAGCAGGTCTACAGCCATTCGTCTATCACCTCGCTTCGACTTGATTCGCCCGTACCGTAGCACACCTGCTGTCAAGGTAGTAGGGTCGGATGGAACAGTTGCTTGGAACCCGTTGCAGGGTGGACGGCGAGGGCCTATAATCTGGTTGTCTTTTTTCATATATCCGAGCCGCTGATCTGCGGTGAGACCTGCTGCAACCGGCCGGGCCGGAAGCGCAGTGATCTCCGGGTAGGCGTGGCTCCATCGGGTGATTGACCCGGAGGAGTGCAGTCCATGGCCGCCCGCCCGGCTCCGCAGCGCAAGTCGAAGTCGTCATTGAATGATCCTGGTATCCGCGAGTTCCTCGATGGGCTCGCTGTCCTGATTGCTCGCCGGATTCTCGCGGAGCGCAGGCGCTCTGAAGCGCTGGAGAGGGAGAAGGCGGCGTGTTGAGCGCGGCGGTATACGCAAGATACAGCAGCGCCCATCAGAAACCCACCTCGATTGACGATCAGGTCGCGCTTTGCCGGAACGTCGCCCCGACATTCGAGTGCGTTGTCCTGGACGATCATATCTACGCCGACCGCGAACTCTCTGGAGCGGTCACTCAGCGCCCAGCGTATACGCGGCTCCTTGAAGCAGCGCAGGCCCGCGCGTTCGACGCCATCATAGTCGAGGGCTCAGACCGCCTCTGGCGCGATACGGCGGAGATGCACAACGCGCTGAAGCGCCTGCGGTTCTGGGGTGTAAAGGTCTTCGCTGTCTCGACGGGTTCTGACCTGACGACGCAGACCGGCAAACTGCTCGCGTCCGTCGTCGGCTGGAAGGACGAGGCGTTCCTCGATGATCTTCGAGATAAGATCCGGCGAGGAATGACGGGGCGTGCGAGGGATGGCTTCTCGGTTGGTGGTCGATGCTACGGCTATACTTCGCAACCGATCTATGACCCGCAGAAGAAGGACCCCTATGGAAACCCCTTCGTAGTCGGCTATCGGCGCGTGATCGAATCCGGCGAGGCTGAGGTCGTTCGGCGCATCTATCACCTCTACACGGGCGGGCTGAGCCCTCGCGATATCACCCACCTGTTCAACCATGAGGGAGTGACGCCGCCCAGGACGGCAGGTGGGCGGATGCTGAACGGATGGACGTATCAAACGCTCATCGGCTCGAAGCATAAAGCTCTCGGCATCCTGCGGAATCCCCTCTACGTGGGGCGCCTCGTCTGGAATCGGACGCGGAAAGTCAGGCATCCAGATACCGGGAAGCGCATTGTCCGGCAGCGACCCGAGAGCGAGTGGATCTGGGCGGACGTGCCGGAACTTCGGATCGTTCCTGATGATCTCTGGAAGGCCGTTCAACTGCGGAGCGCCCAGCAGAGCCACGGTGTCGGCCACAAGACGGGGCGCAGGGTGAAGTACCTCCTCAGCGGGCTTCTGAAGTGCGAGTGTGGTGCGAACTACATCGTGCGGAACAAGAGCCACTACGGATGCGCGGCGCACCACGATAGAGGGCCTGCTGTGTGCAACAACGAGAAGCAGGCGCCACGGGAACACTTGGAGCGCGTCATTCTGGATCGGGTGTTCAATGAGGTCCTCGGGGATCCCGAAGTCATCGCCTACCTGTCGCAGAAGGTGAACGAGGTCCTCGCCAACGCCACGCTACCTGCCGATGAGTTGAGGAAGAAGCATCAGGCCGAACTCGCCCAGGCGCGGCGCGAGTTGACGAACATCGAACGGGCCATCCGCCGGGGACTCGATACCAAGACGACGCGGCGAATGGTCGCGGAGACCGAGGAGCGGATCGCCCGGCTCGAAGCCGCGCTGGCGATCCCCGAAGAGAAGCCGAAGGTGGTCTATCTCCCCAGCGTCGTGGAGGCCTTCGCCCGTGACCTAAAGGGGTCTCTGGAGACCGACCCGGACGAGGCCCGGCGCCTCCTGGGCAAGTTGCTTGGGCGTATCACCCTGCGGCGAGACGGGGAGCACCTCAAAGCAGAGTTTCAGGGCCATCTGCGCGGTCTGCTCGACGTGGAGACCATGGGGAGAACTGCGGTGCCGGAGGAGGGACTCGAACCCCCACGGGTGTGACCCCAGGCGATTTTGAGTCGCCCTCGTCTGCCATTCCGACACTCCGGCACGGCGCGCGCGGCAGACCGACTCAGATGTAATCGTATCATCGGCGGCCGCCGGCCGCCAGTGCGCCGGGCCCCGGCCTTCGCCGGGGCCTAACGGCTCCGCTCGTAGATCAGCCTGAGCCCTTCGAGCACCAGCATCGGATCGTGGTGGTCGAGGCAGCCGCACTCCCCGACCACAAGATCGGCCCAGCCGCCGGTGGCGACTGTGACCGCGGGCGTCCCCAGTTCGTCGCGGATGCGCCGCACGACATCGGTGACCAGGCCGACAAACCCGAAGACGATGCCGGCCTGCATCGCGGTCGTCGTCGAGCGCCCGATCGCGGTGCGCGGCGCGAGCAGCGGCACGCGGTGCAGCTGGGCGGCGTGCTCCGCCAGCGCGTCGACCGAGATGCCGATGCCGGGCGCGATGGCGCCGCCGAGGAAGTCGCCGTCGCGTGAAACCACCGAGAAGGTCGTCGCGGTCCCGAGGTCCACGACGATCGCCGGACCGCCGTGGCGGGCGAACGCGGCGACCGCGGCGCAGATCCGGTCCGCCCCGACCTCGCGCGGATTCTCGTACAGGATGCGCATGCCGGTCGGGGTGTCCGAGTCGGCGACCAGCGGGGCGACGTGGAAGTAGTCGCGGGCCAGCCGGCCCATCGTCTCCGTCAGCGCCGGGACGACCGAGCTGATCGCCACGCCGCCAACGGCGTCGAACCGGAGGCCGGCGGTGTCGAACAGCCCGCGGACCAGCACCGCGTATTCGTCCGCCGGCCGGCTCGTATCGCTCGACACGCGCCAGTGGTGCAGCAGGTCGCGGCCCCGATAGACCCCGATTTTGGTCAAGGTGTTGTTGGCGTTGAGCGCGACCAGCAGCGGCGTGTCCACGGTCCCATCATACCTCCAAAAACGGCTCGGGACCGCACCCCGCGACCTGAGCCCCCTCGCCGGCCCATGCTATAATTTTAGGTAGATGTCTCCCGCCGATCGCCGCACACTGCTTCTCGTCGACGCGAACGGCCTCGTGTACCGCGCCTTCTTCGCGCTTCCCTACTTTACGACGCGCGACGGCCGCCCCACGAACGCCGTCTACGGGTTCACGACGATGCTCCTCAAAGTGCTGGAGGAGCAGGCGCCGACCCATGTCGCGGTGGCGTTCGACAAGCCCGGACCGACGTTTCGGCACGAGGCGTTCGCGGAGTACAAGGCGCTCCGGCGGCCGATGCCCGACGATCTGCGGCCGCAGATCGCCCTTGCCAGGCAGGTTGTGGAAGTCCTGGAGCTGCCGATGTTCGAAGTGGCCGGCTTCGAGGCCGACGATGTGATCGGCACGCTGGTGCGCCGCGCCGAAGCCGACGGCCTCGACACGCTGATCGTCACGGGTGACCTCGACGCGCTGCAGCTCGTCTCGCCGCACACGAAGGTCATGATGACGAGCCGCGGGATCAGCGAGACGGTCATCTATGACGAGGCGGGCGTGGAGGCGAAGCTCGGGGTCGCGCCGGCCCAGGTCCCGGACTTCAAGAGCCTCAAAGGCGATTCGACCGACAACATCCCCGGCGTTCCGGGGGTGGGCGACAAGACGGCGGGGCGCCTCTTGGCCGGCGGGGTCACAGTCGAGGCGCTGCTCGCGGACCTCAACGGCATGTCCGACGCGCGGCTGCGCGCCAAACTGGCCGAGCACCGCGAGCAGATCCTGTCCAGCAAGCACATCGCGACGATCGCCACGGACATCGACCTGCCGATCGATTGGGCGGCGCTGCGGCGGCACACGCCGGACATGGAGCGCGTGCGCGCCCTCTTCACCGACCTCGAGTTCCGCACGCTGCTCGACCGGCTGGGCGTGGCGACGGCCGCGCCGGCGGATCAGACGCGCGGAACGTATCGTACGATTGCGGCCTCGGATCTCGGCGCGGTCCTCGCGACCGCGACGCAGCTCGCGGTCTCGCCGGTTGCCGAGGAAGGGCATCCGTTCTCCGCCCGGCTGCGCGGCGTCGCGCTGGCAACGCGGCCCGGGGAAGGCGTCTACCTCGAAATCGGCGGCGACGTCCCGCGGCCGCTCGCGGATGCGCTGGAGCGCGAAGACCTGCCGAAGCTGAGCCAGGACGTCAAGCGCGACGTGCTGCTGCTGGAAGGCGCCGGTCTCGCGCCGCGCGGCTTCGTCTTCGACGTCGGCCTGGCCTCGTACGCGCTCGATCCGGCGAAGCGCAGCCACACGCTGGCGACCGCGGCCTTTGACTTTCTGCACTGGCAGCTGCACGAAGGGGCGGCCGAACCCGGCGGACTGGCGCTCGGGGAGAGCCCGGCCGAGGCGGCCGGCGAGGAAGCCGACCTGATCGTCCGCCTGCGGGACCCGATGGAGCGGGGACTGCGCACGCGGGAGGTCGACCGGCTGTACCGCGACCTGGATCTGCCCCTCGCACTCGTGCTGGCGCGCATGGAGCGCGTCGGCGTGGCGATCGACGCCGCGGCGCTGCGGGCGCTGTCGGTGTCGTTTCGCGAGCGCCTGGAGGTGCTGACCCGCGACATCCACCGGCTCGCGGGGACGGAGTTCAACATCGGCTCGCCGAAGCAGCTGGCGTTCGTACTGTTCGAGAAGCTCCAGCTGCCCGCGCAGAAGAAGACCAAGACCGGATACTCGACGGACGCGGAGGTCCTCGAGCAGCTCGCGCCGCTCAGCGAGGTCGTGGAGAAGATCCTGGAGCACCGCCGCCTCAGCAAGCTGCTCGGCACCTACGTCGACGCGCTGCCCGCCGCGCTGCACCCGGCGACCGGGCGGCTGCACCCGACCTACAACGAGGCGGGGTCCAGCACCGGCCGCATCGTCACCACGGAGCCCAACCTCCAGAACATTCCGATCTTCGAGGAGGACGGCCGCGAGGTACGGCGTGCCTTCGTGGCGGGGCGCCCCGACCACGTTCTGCTCTCGGCCGACTACTCGCAGATCGAGCTGCGGGTGCTCGCCCACATCACGGAGGATCCGGGTCTGCTCGCGGCGTTTCAGGAAGGCCGCGACATTCACACGGCCACGTCGGCCGAAGTTTTCGGCGTCTCGCCGGACTCGGTCACGGCGGAGATGCGCCGGCAGGCCAAGATGTTCAACTACGGGATCGCCTACGGCATCACCGACTTCGGGCTCGCCGCGCGGCTCAAGACCAGCCGCGAGGAGGCGCGCGCGTTCATGGACGCCTACTTCGCGCGCTATGCCCGCGTCGCGGACTACATGCGCGAAGCCGTCGAGCGGTGCCGCCGCGATGGGGACGTCCGGACGCTGCTCGGCCGCCGGCTGCCGGTGCCCGACATCCTGAGCCGCCACCGGCCGACGCGCGAGCGCGCGGAGCGCGTCGCGATCAACGCCGCGATCCAGGGGACCGCGGCGGATATCATCAAGCTCGCAATGCTGAAGATCGCCCGGGAGCTGCTGCCGCGCTTCCCGGGCGTCGAGATGGTGCTGCAGATCCACGACGAGCTGCTGTTCGAGATGCCGAAGGACCTGGTGCGCGACGTGGCGCCGGAGATTCGCCGGCTGATGGCCGACGCGTATCCGCTGCGCGTCCCGCTGCCCGTGGATGCCGGCATCGGCCCCAACTGGCTTGACCTGACCGACGTCGCGTGATGGTCCGCCGGCGCCCCGGCGCGCTCCGGATCGGCCTGACGGGAGGGGTGGCGAGCGGCAAGAGCACCGTCGCCGCGGCCCTCCGCGCGCGCGGCGCGGCGATCGTCGACGCCGACGCGATCGCGCGCGAGGTGGTCCGTCCCGGCGAACCGGCGTATCAGGGCATCGTGGAGGCCTTCGGCCCGTCCGTGGTCGGGCCGGACGGCGCGCTCGACCGCAAGGCGCTGGCGCGGCGCGTCTTTGCCGATGAGGACGCCCGCCGGCGTCTCAACGCGCTGACCCATCCCCACATCCGGCGGCGGATGGCGGAGGAGGCCGCGCGCCTCACCGCGTCCGGGGGGACCCCGGTGATCGTCTTCGACATCCCGCTGCTGCTCGACACGACCGACGGCCGCGATCTCGCTCTCGATGGCATTGTCGTCGTCTACGCGGATCCGGAGACCCGGCTGCGGCGATTGACCGCCCGTGACGGCCTGCCGGAGGACGACGCGCGGCGGCGTCTCGCCGCGCAAACGCCGCTCGAGGACAAAGTGAAGCGGGCGAACTGGGTGATCGACAACTCCGGGAGACCGGAGGAGACAGAGGCGCAGGTGGAGCGCTTCTGGCAGACGTTGATGGAACGTGCCCGTGGCTGACTCCGGGCGGGAGGCCGACGGCCCGACAAAGCCGCGCGTGCTGGTGACCGGCGGAACGGGCCTGGTTGGGGGCGCGATCGTCCGCGCGCTGCTGAAGCGGGGACGGGCGGTGCGCGTGCTGGCGCGGGATCCCGGCCGGGCCCGCGGACTGTTCGACTCGAACGTGGACGTTGCGCCCGGCAATCTTCAGCATCCGGAGAGTCTGCGCGCGGCCTGTCGAGGGATTGAGGAAGTCTATCACGTTGCCGGCGCGGTGGATACGCACGAGCACGGAGACGCGGAGATCCTGGACACGAACGTCGAGGGGACGCGCCGGCTGCTCGCGGCCGCGCACGCGGCGGGGGTCTCTCGGGTCGTGTACACGAGTTCCGTGTCTGTGTACGGGGACCGGCTTCCGCTTGGGGTCGCGGAAGACGCTCCGCCGGCCCCGGCCGGGGTGTACGGGGTCTCTAAAGTTCAGGCGGAGCGGTTGGTGCGGGAGGCGATCTCGGCCGGGCTGCGCGCGGTGATCGTCCGTCCGTGCATCGTCTACGGGCCGGGCGACCGCTACTTCGTGCCCCAGGCGTTGCGCGTTGTGCGGCTGCCGGTCGTGCCGCTTCCGGACGGCGGGCGCCACGTCGTCGATCTGGTGCACGCGGACGACCTGGCGACCGCGCACCTGCTGCTCATGGCCGCCGGACAATCCGGCGAGGCCTACAACGTGACGGGCGGCGGCCGCCTCCAGGCCGGAGAGCTCATCCGGCTGATGGCCGGGGCGCTCCACCGGTCTCCGTGGCTGCCGCCGGTGCCGCGGTCGGTGGCGACCGGCCTCAAACCGTTCATTAATGTGGCCGGACGTCTGTGGGGCCTGCGCGAACTGGCGCGCCTCGACTGGCAGGAGATGAACGGGGTGTTCAGCGATTACCACTTCGATATCTCCAAGGTCGCGGCGCTGGGGTACGTCCCGCGCATCGACACGCGCACCGCACTCCCTCACGAGATTCGCGAGCGGGACGGGTCGTTTCAGCGCCGCCGGCAGTAACGACCGGCCTCCGCGGCCGTCCCGCGCGGGTCAGGGTGTTCGGTAGTCTCCGTCCAACCAGTGGTCCTCGTTTCGGGCCCGATGCTATAATTATGTGATGGCTCAGTTCAAGATGGTCACAGATCAAGCTCCGGCCGGCGACCAGCCCCAGGCGATTGCGAAGCTCATTGAGGGCACAAGGCGCGGCGACCGCTACCAGACCCTGCTTGGAGTCACGGGCAGCGGCAAGACTTTTACTGTTGCGAAGGTCATAGAGGCGATCCAGCGACCCACGCTCGTGCTGGCCCACAACAAGACGCTGGCCGCACAGCTGTACGGCGAGATCCGGCAGTTCTTCCCCGACAACGCCGTGCGCTATTTCGTCTCCTACTACGACTACTACCAGCCCGAGGCGTACGTCCCGCAGACGGACCTCTACATCGCGAAGGACGCGTCCATCAACGACGAAATCGACCGGCTGCGGCACGCCTCGACGAAGGCCCTGATGGAGCGCCGCGACGTCGTCGTCGTGGCGTCCGTGTCGTGCATCTACGGCTTGGGCTCACCCCAAGACTACGAGGACGTCATGCTGTTCGTGCGCCGGGGCGAACGGCGGTCGCGCGACGACATCCTCCGCCGCCTCGTCGATATCCAGTACGAGCGCAACGACATCGACTTCGCGCGCGGGCGGTTCCGCGTGCGCGGCGACGTGATCGAGGTGTTTCCGGCCTACGAGGACCGCGCCGTGCGCATCGAGCTGTTCGGCGACGAGGTGGAGCGCATCCACGAGGTCAACCCGCTCACCGGCGAGATCCTGGACGGCAAGCCGGCGGTCGCGATCTGGCCCGCGAAGCACTGGGTGACCACGGCCTCCAAGCTCGAGCAGTCGCTCGGCCGCATCGAGGCCGAGCTGCGCGAGCGCCTGCAGTGGTTCAAGGACCAGGGCAAGCTGCTCGAGGCCCAGCGTCTGGAGTTCCGGACGAAGTACGACCTCGAGATGCTGCGGGAGGTCGGGTACTGTCCCGGCATCGAGAACTACTCGCGGCACCTCGCCGGCCGGGCCGCCGGGGAGCGGCCGGGCTGCCTCCTCGACTACTTCCCGAAGGACTTCCTGGTGTTCCTCGACGAGTCGCACGTCACCGTCCCTCAAGTTCGCGGCATGGTCGAGGGCGACCGGGCGCGCAAGCGGAACCTCGTGGACTTCGGGTTCCGCCTGCCGTCGGCGTTCGACAACCGGCCGCTGACATTCGAGGAGTTCGGCGCGCTGGTGCCGCAGGCGGTCTTCGTCTCCGCGACCCCCGGGCCGTACGAACTCGAGGTGTCGACGCAGGTGGTCGAACAGATCGTCCGGCCGACGGGGCTCGTCGATCCGCAGGTCGAGATCCGGCCGGCGAAGGGCCAGGTCGACGACCTCATCGCCGAGATCAAGGCGCAGGTGGAGAAAGGCGAGCGCACGCTGGTCACGACGCTGACCAAGCGCATGGCCGAGGATCTCGCCGACTACCTTCAGGAGATGGGCGTCAAGGTCCACTACCTGCACGCCGAGGTGGAGACGCTGCAGCGGGTGCAGATTTTGAAAGACCTGCGCCTCGGCACCTACGACGTGCTCGTCGGCATCAACCTGCTGCGCGAGGGCCTCGATCTGCCGGAAGTTTCGCTGGTGGCGATCCTCGACGCCGACCGCGAAGGCTATCTGCGATCCGAGACCAGCCTCGTGCAGACGATGGGCCGTGCCGCGCGGAACGTCGGCGGACGTGTGCTGCTGTACGCGGACGAGACGACCGACTCGATGCGCCGTGCCATCGAGGAGACGAACCGGCGCCGCGTGATTCAGGTGCGGTACAATGAGGAGCACGGGATCACCCCCCAGTCCATCGTGAAGCCCATTCTCGACCACATCGAGCTGCAGGAAGTGGCCGAGGACCCCGCCGGCTACGGTGGGGAGCAGGACGGCGCGGCCGCGAACGCGCCTGCGGCGCCCCGGACCGGCGCGGTATTGACCGCCGAGGAGCTGATCGGGCTGGCCGAGCAGCACCGCAGCCCGGTGTCGTGGGACATCGCGCGTCTGCTGATGCTGAGCCCGGCGGAGCTCGAGCAGACGATCGAGGCGCTGGAACGGGCGATGCGTCACGCGGCGGGCGAGCTGCAGTTCGAGAAGGCCGCGGCGCTGCGGGACCAGATCAACGAGCTGCGCAAGGGATTGGGCGAGCCGTTTTTCGCCGCGGCCGGCGGCCGCGGACGAGGCGGCCGGCCGCGGGGGCAGGGCGGGGCCCGAGGAAGACCAGGGCGGTCGTCCTGGCGCCGCCGTTAATTTCATCGTGGCCGGGAGCGGAGCGGACGGCGGGCATAGCGCGGGGCCGTCGAGCGGAGAATCGAACACTCAAGGAGCGGAGTAAGCAGGCGCATGCCCCTGGACCGGATCGTCGTGCGCGGCGCGCGCGAGCACAACCTGGCCGGCATCGATCTCGAGATCCCCCGCGACCGCTTGGTCGTGCTGACCGGGATTTCGGGCTCGGGCAAATCGTCGCTCGCGTTCGATACGATCTACGCCGAGGGACAGCGGAAGTACGTGGAATCGCTGTCGGCGTACGCGCGGCAGTTCCTCGGCCTGATGGAGAAGCCCGACGTCGACCACATCGAGGGGCTCAGCCCCGCGGTGTCGATCGACCAAAAGGGCGCCCCGCGCAACCCTCGATCGACGGTCGGAACGGTCACGGAAGTCTACGACTACCTGCGGCTGCTCTACGCGCGCGTGGGCGATCCGCACTGCCCGAAGTGCGGCCGGGCGATCTACCGCCAGACCCCGGAGCAGATGGTCGACCGCGTGCTGGAGATGCCGGCGGGCACCCGCATCCTGATCCTCGGGCCGATCGTCCGCGGGCGCAAGGGCGAGTACCGGCAGCTGTTCCAGGACCTGCGGCGCCAGGGGTTCGTCCGCGTCCGCGTGGACGGCGCGCTGTACGAGCTCGGCGAGGAGATCGCGCTCGACAAGAACCGCAAGCACACGGTCGAGGTGGTTGTGGATCGCCTGATCGTGCATCCGGACATCCGGTCGCGCCTCGCAGATTCGATCGAGACCGCGCTCAAGCTCGGGCAGGGCATCGTCGGCATCTCGATTGTGGATGGCGAAGAGCTGGTCTTGAGCCGCAACTTCGCCTGTCCGGAGTGCGGCATCAGCCTGCCGGAGGTCGAGCCGCGTCTTTTCTCGTTCAACGCGCCCTACGGCGCCTGTCCGGTCTGCACCGGACTGGGCTACAAGCAGGAGATCGATCCCGAGCTCGTGCTCGACCAGCACCTCTCGCTGTTCGACGGGGCGGTGGTGCCGTGGGCGGCGTCGACGAGCGAGTACTATCAGGAAGTCCTGCGGTCGCTCGCCGACCACTTCGGCGTGGACATGAGAGCACCGGTGCGGAAGCTGCCGAAGGAGTTCGTGCGGGCGCTGCTGCACGGGACCGACGACGACGAAGTGCGCCTCCGGTATCACAACCGCTGGGGCGAGCTGCGCAACTACACCGCGCCGTTCGAGGGGCTGATTCCGCAGCTCGAGCGCCGGTACAAAGAGAGCGATTCCGAGTACGTCAGGGAAGAGATCGAGCAGTACATGAGCAGCGCGCCGTGTCCGGTCTGCCGCGGCACGCGGCTGAAGAAGGAAGTGCTCTCGATCACGGTGGGCGGCCGGTCGATCGCGGAGGCGTGCGCCCTTACGGTGCGCGGCGCGCTGAAATTCTTCTCCGACCTGACGCTGGGCGAGCGGCAGCGCATGATCGCGCAGCAGGTGCTGAAGGAGATTAACGCGCGGCTGAAGTTTCTCGTCGACGTGGGGCTCGACTACCTCACGCTCGACCGCACCGCCAATACCCTCTCCGGCGGCGAGGCCCAGCGTATCCGGCTGGCGACGCAGATCGGGTCCGGCCTGATGGGTGTGCTGTACGTCCTCGACGAGCCGAGCGTCGGCCTGCACCAGCGGGACAACCGCCGGCTGATCAACACGCTGATCCGCCTGCGGGACCTCGGAAACACGATCATCGTGGTCGAGCACGACGAGGAGACGATTCGCGCGGCGGACTGGATCGTCGACATCGGCCCCGGCGCCGGGGCGCACGGCGGCCGGGTCGTGGCCTCCGGGCCGCTCGCGACGATCCTCCGGACGCCCGCGTCGGTGACAGGCCAGTATCTCACCGGGGCCCGCCGGATTCCGATCCCGGCCAAACGGCGCGCCGGCACCGGCGGCGCGATCGTGATCCGCGGCGCGCGCGAGCACAACCTCCGCGGGATCGACGTCCGGCTGCCGCTCGGCAAGTTCGTCTGCGTCACCGGGGTCTCCGGCTCGGGCAAATCGACCCTGATCGACGACATCCTCTACCGCTCGCTGGCACACCGGCTGCACGGCGCGCGCGGCCGCGCCGGCGCGCACGACCGCATCGACGGGCTCGACCTCGTCGACAAGGTCATCAACATCGACCAGTCCCCGATCGGCCGCACGCCGCGCAGCAACCCGGCGACCTACACGAAGACATTCGACCTGATCCGGGAGCTGTTCGCGACAACGCCCGACGCGCGGGTGCGCGGGTACAAGCAGGGCCGCTTCTCGTTCAACGTCCGGGGCGGCCGCTGCGACGCCTGCGAAGGCGACGGCATCGTGCGGATCGAGATGCACTTCCTGCCGGACGTGTACGTGCCGTGCGACGTCTGCAAAGGCCAGCGGTACAACCGGGAGACGCTGGAGGTCAAGTACAAGGGCCGGTCGATCGCCGACGTGCTGGACATGACGGTCGACGAGGGCATCGCGTTCTTCGACGCGATCCCGCGGATCCGGCGGAAGCTCCGAACGCTCGCCGACGTGGGGCTCGGCTATGTCAAACTGGGGCAGCCGGCGACGACCCTGTCCGGCGGCGAGGCCCAGCGCGTGAAGCTGAGCACGGAGCTGTCGCGGCGGGACACCGGCCAGACGGTCTACATTCTCGACGAGCCGACGGTCGGGCTGCACTTCGCGGACGTGCACCGGCTGCTCGAGGTGCTGCACCGGCTGGTCGACGCGGGCAACACGGTGATCGTTATCGAACACAACCTCGACGTGATCAAGACCGCCGACTGGATCGTCGACCTCGGACCGGAGGGCGGCGAGTTCGGCGGGACGGTGGTCGCGGAGGGGACGCCGGAGGACGTGGCGCAGGTGGCCGCATCCTACACCGGCCAATATCTGCGGCCGGTGCTGCGGGAAGCCGCGGCGGCGGCGGGTGCGTCGCGAAGCGGCGCGCGGGCCGGCTCCAACGGACGGGGCAGACTGATCGCCGGCGGAGCGACCAACGGGCGCGCCGCGGCGCGCGGCGTGGTGAAGGCGGCCCGCAGGCACAAGACCTCATAGGGGAGGACGGCATGGCGACGCAGCAGGTCGTGCTCTGGATGGAAGGCGAGCAGGGACCGCGGTTCGCCCTCGATACGGCCGGGATCGAGCGGGCCGGCGGAGTGACGCGGTTCGTCGCGTGCAAGACCGACGCCGAGCGGGTCGAGGCCGTGGCCCGCGCGCGCATCCTGGTCGCCGCCCACACGAAGATCACCGAGGATCTGTACCGGGCGGGGCCGCGGTTGGCCGGCGTAATCCGCACCGGCATCGGCCTCGACACCGTGGATATCCCGGCCGCGACGCGCCACGGGGTCTGCATCGCCCACGTGCCGGATTTCTGCTACGACGAGGTCGCCGACTCGACCTGGACGCTGCTGCTCGCGGTGGCGCGGAAACTGCCCGAAGGCGGCCGCCGCGTCCGGAGCGGCGAGTGGGTCCCGAACAACCTGCTGCCCGTGCACTCGCTGCGCGGCCGCACGCTCGGCCTCGTGGCGTTCGGGCACATCGGCCGCAAGGTGGCGGAGCGCGGACGGGCGTTCGGCATGCGGATCATCGCGGCGGATCCGTACGTGGACGAGGCCGCGATGGCCAAGGACGGCGTGGAGAAGGTCTCGTTCGAGGATCTGCTCGGCCGCGCCGACGTCGTCTCGCTGCACACGCCGCTCACGCCGGAGACGCGCGGCCTCATGAACGCGGCGGCGTTCGCCCGGATGAAGCCGGGGGCGATCTTGATCAACACGTCCCGCGGCCCCGTGGTCGACGAGCCCGCCCTGATCGAGGCGCTGCGGGCCGGACGCCTCGCCGGCGCCGGGCTCGACGTGCTCGCCGCCGAGCCGCCGGCCAAGGATAATCCGCTGTTTGCGATGGAAAACGTCGTGCTGACGCCGCACTCCTCGTCCACGACCGTTGAAGCGCTCGAGGACCTCGCGCGCAAGGTCAGCATGCAGGTCGTGCAGATGCTGCGGGGCGAGTGGCCGACGTATCTTGCGAATCGCGCGGTGCAGACGCGGGCGGACGCGCGCCTCACTGCCGGCCGGGTAGCCCCGTCGGGGCGGGGCGGGGCGGCGTCATGACGCCCAACCGCGCGAAGGCGCGCCTCCGCGAAGGGGGCATCGCGATCGGCACGATGATCTCCGAGCTGCGGACCGAGGAGGTCTCCTACGTCCTCGCCGCGGCCGGCTTCGACTTCTTCGTCATCGACACGGAGCACGCGTCGGCGAACTGGGAGACCGTGCAGACCCTCAGCCGGGCCGCGCGGAGCGCGGGCATCGTTCCGCTGGTCCGCGTGACGGACACCCTGTATTCGTTGATCGCCCGCGCGCTCGACGCCGGCGCGATGGGCGTCATGGTGCCGCACGTCGAGACCGCGGCGGATGCGCGCGAGATCGTGCGGTGCGTCAAGTATCCGCCGGTGGGGGAGCGCGGGTTCGGGCTTCGCGGCGCGGTGACGGACTACGGCCAGGTCTCCGCCGCTCAGGCGATCGAGTGGTCCAACGCGGAGACCCTCGTCTTCGCGCAGATCGAGAGCGGCCGCGCCCTCGATAACCTCGACGACATCGCAGCGGTGCCCGGGATCGACGTTCTGCTGGTCGGGCCGAACGACCTGGCGCTGTCGCTGGGGGTGCCGGGCGACCTGCTGCATCCGAAGCTGCAGGACGCGTACCGGCGCGTGGCGGCGGCCGCCACCCGCCACGGGATCGCCGGCGGGCTGCACCCCGGGGACCTCAAGGTGGTGGAGTGCGGGTGCACCGCGGGGATGCGCTGCCTGATGTACGCGTCGGACATCCGGATGCTGCTCGGCGCCGCGAAGCAGGCGGTCCAGGGCCTCCGCGCGCTGATGCCGGCGGACTCGCCGCCGGCCACCATGAAATCTAATCCGGCCGCGGCCCGCTAAGCCGCACGAGGTCCCGACGGCGCGGACGGAGCCGGTCCGCGCCGTCGGGCATTTCCGGCGCACAGGTATAATAAATTGTCATGAGTCAGGAGTCGTCGGTCCACACCGAAACGCCGCTCGCCGAGCGGGTGGCCAACCTCCCCGCCAAGCCCGGCGTCTACCTGATGAAGGACGGCGCCGGCCGGGTGATCTACGTCGGCAAGGCGTCGTCGCTGCGCGCACGGGTGCGCCAGTACTTCCAGCCCGGTCACACCGACAGCCCGCGGATCCTGCACCTGATCTCGAGGATCCGGGACGTCGAGACCGTGGTCTGCGCCAACGAGGTCGAGGCGCTGATCCTGGAAGCGACGCTCATCAAGCGGCACCGGCCGTGGTACAACGTCAGGCTGGCCGACGATAAGGCGTATCCGTACCTCAAGCTCACCAACGAGCCGTTTCCGAAGATCGTGATGACGCGCAAGGTCGCCCGCGACGGCGCGAAGTACTTCGGCCCGTATCCGTACCACGAGCCCAAGCTTGTCGGCCGGACGATCCGGCTGATCCG
Source organism: bacterium (assembly GCA_035308905.1). NCBI lineage: Bacteria > bacterium. Next base: position 23,726 of record DATGFS010000005.1, read on the forward strand.
CCGGCTGTTCAAGCTGCGAACCTGCAACATCGAGATCACGCGCGACCTGCCGCGGCCGTGCCTCGACTACTACATCGGCCAGTGTAGCGCGCCGTGTGTCGCGTGGGGCGCGAACGCGGAGCAGTACGCGGAGCAGGTCCGGCAGGCGGGGGACTTCCTCGACGGCCGGCACGATGCGCTGCGCAAGGACCTCGAGGCCCAGATGACCGCGGCCGCGGAGGGGCTGGAGTTCGAGCGCGCCGCGGCCCTGCGGGACCAGCTGCGCGGGCTCGAAGCGCTTCAGGAGCCCCAGCGGATGGTGTCCGAGGGCGGCGAGGACCGCGACATCGTCGCGGTGGCGCAGGACGGCGACGCCGGCTGCGTCCAGATGTTCATGGTCCGCGGCGGACGGGTCACCGGGCAGGAGCACGTCATGCTGCAGGGGACGCGCGGCGTGCCGCCGGCCGAAACCCTGCGCGCGTTTCTCACGCAGTTCTACGAGGCCTCCACGACGGTGCCGCCCGAGATCCTGGTGCCGGAGCCGATCCCGGATCACGATGTGATCGAGCGCTGGCTCGGCGAGCGGCGCGGCGCGCGCGTCCGGATCGTGCAGCCGCAGCGGGGGGACCGCGCGCGGCTCGTCTCGCTCGCCCGCGACAACGCGGCGCTGCATCTCGCGCAGGAGGCGGCGCGGCACGGCGGCGGCGCCGGCCCCGGCGTGCACGAGCTGCAGGCGCTGCTGCATCTCGAATCACCGCCGGTGCGCGTCGAGTGCTTTGACGTCAGCAACTTCCAGGGCGGCGAGACCGTGGCGTCGATGGTCGTGGCCGAGGGCGGCCGCGTTCGGCCCCGGGAGTACCGGCGGTTCAAGATGAAGACGGCCGAGGGGCCCGACGACGTGGCGATGATGCGCGAGGTCCTCGCGCGGCGCTTTGCGCGCGCGCGCGAGGAGCAGGACCGGCTCGATCGCGACGAGCCGATCCGTCCGAAGTGGGCCGTCCTGCCGGACATCGTCCTGCTCGACGGCGGCCGCGGTCAGTTGAGCGCGGCGCGGGACGTGCTGTTCGAGTACAACCACATGATTCCGGCGATCGCGCTGGCGAAGGGCCAGGACCTGATCTACGTCGAGGGGCTGTCCGAGCCGATCGCGCTGCCGGCGGACTCCCCGGCGCTGCAGCTGCTGCAGCGGCTGCGCGACGAGGCCCACCGGTTTGCCAATGCCTATCATCAGCACCTGCGGGGGCGCCGGATCGTGTTCTCGGCGCTGGACGAGATCCCGGGCATCGGCGAGCGCCGGAAGCGCGCCCTGATCCGGCACTTCGGCTCCGTGCGCGGCATCCGGGCGGTGAGCGCGGCGGAGATCGCCGCGGTCGAGGGCATCGGCGCCGTCCAGGCCGAGCGCATCTACCAGTACTTGCGCGAGCATCCCGACTCCGCGGGGCGGCACGGCCCCGACTCCGCGGGGCGGCACGGTCCGGCGTGACCCCGTCTGCGCGGGGCGGGGCGGCCGGGGCCCCTCGCGTGCTGCGGGCCCGCGGGCTCGCCCTCGACCTTGCCCCGCGGCCGCTCGTGGTCGGCGTGTTGAATGCGACGCCGGACTCTTTCTACGACCAGGGCCGGTACTACGCGCGCGACCGCGCGCTGGCCCGCGCCGACGAGCTCGTCACCGAAGGCGCCGATCTTGTGGAGGTCGGAGGGGAGACCGCGCGGCCGGGGCCCCCGGTGGACGTCGCGGAAGAGCAGCGCCGCGTGGCCCCGCTGATCGGCGCGCTCGCCGTGCGGCTGCCGGTGCCGCTGACCGTCGACACTTACAAACCGGAGGTCGCGCGCGCCGCGGTCGACGCCGGCGCGGTGCTCATCAACGACATCAGCGGCCTCGCCGACCCCGCGATGGCGGAGGTCGCCGCGTCGACCGGGGCGGCGCTCGTCGTGATGCATATTCAGGGCCGGCCGAAGGTCCGGCAGGCGGCGCCGCGCTACGACGCCGTCGTGGACGAGGTCTACGCGTTTCTCGAAGAGCGCACCGCGCGGGCGCGGGCGCTGGGAGTCCCGGGCGACCGGCTGCTCGTCGATCCCGGCTTCAGCTTCGGCAAGACCCCGTACCACGACGTGGAAATACTGCGGCGCCTCGGGGAGTTCTCGCGATTGGGCTATCCGATCTACCTGGCCACGTCGCGCAAGAATTACATCCGCGACATCCTCGCGCTGCCGGTGGAGGATCTGCTCGAAGGCACCCTGGCCGCGGTCGCGTACGGCGTCGCGCAGGGCGCGCAGCTGGTTCGGACGCACGACGTGCGGGCGGTGGCCCGCGTGATTCGGATGACGCTCGCGATCATGCGCGGCCCGGATGATGCTGCGGACGCGGCGGCCCCCCGGCGCGGCGGCAGCGTGGCGGCGGGCCGGGAGAGCGGATCGGGAGAGGAGAACGGCGGATGAGGCAGGCGGGACGCGTGAAGGCGCGACGCAGCGGACGGGTCCAGAACGGCTCGCGGCCGGCGGCGCCCGGTCTCGGCGGCGGCGCCGCGGGCAACGGCCGGACCGCCATCGACAAGCCGGCGATCGAAGGCGCCGTGCGGACGATCATCCGGGCGATCGGCGAAGATCCGAACCGCGAAGGGCTCGCCGGCACGCCGCGGCGGATCGCGGCGATGTACGCGGAGCTGTTCTCCGGCCTGCATGCGAACCCGGTCGATGTGCTGGCGGTCGGTTTCGATGAGGACCGGCATAAGGAGATGGTGATCGTCAAGGACATCCCGTTCGAGTCGACCTGCGAACACCATTTCCTCCCGATGCACGGCGTTGCCCACGTGGGGTACATTCCCAACGGCCGGATTGTCGGCATCAGCAAGATCGCGCGGCTTGTCGAGGTACTGGCGCGGCGCCCGCAGGTGCAGGAGCGGCTGACGTCGCAGGTGGCGGACCTCTTAATGGAGGGTCTGAAGGCGCGCGGTGCGGCGGTCGTGATCGAGGCGACGCACCTCTGCATGACCATGCGGGGAGTGCGAAAGCCGGGCAGCAAGGTCGTGACCTCGGCCAATCGCGGCATCTTCCGCGAGAACCCGAGCACCCGCGCGGAGTTCATGTCGCTGATCGGCCACCGTTAAGCTCAGGGTCGGCCGGCGCGACAGCGGGTTGCCGCCTCTGCTATAATCGGTTGCGGCGGTGCGGGAGTAGCTCAGAGGTAGAGCGTCTCCTTGCCAAGGAGAAGGCCGTGGGTTCAAGTCCCATCTCCCGCTCCAACCCGACGGCGACGTAGCCAAGTGGCAAGGCAGGGGTCTGCAAAACCCCCATTCGGCGGTTCGAATCCGCCCGTCGCCTCCATTTTAACCGCAGGCTCTCCTCGCCGGCCCACCGGACCGTGACCGCAAGGGCCGGCGCCGTGTTTCGCGAACGTACCCGACCGGGCGAGTGTCGGAATAGGCAGACGAGGGGGACTTAAAATCCTCTGGCCTGATCGGCCGTGTGGGTTCGACTCCCACCTCGCCCACCACCGCCGAGGGATGGACTGCTGATGGACAAGCCGCGCAGCGCGGTTCCCGGACGGGTCGGCGTCGCCCTGATCGCGGCAGCCTGCGTCGTGGCAGGCGCGGCGGCCGGCGGGCGTGCGGCGCCGCCGTCCACGTTCACGGCGTTCGACGTCCCCGGGGCCGCCGACACCTACGCGTTTGGCATCAACAACAACGGCCAGATCGCCGGCAATTACGATGACGAAAACCAGCGGTCCCACGGATTCCTCCGCAGCCCGGCCGGGGTCATCACGAAGTTCGACGTCCCCAACGCCGCCAGCACGGACGCGTCCGACATTAATAACGGCGGGCAGATCGTCGGGGACTTCCGTGACGCGGACAAGGCCTCGCACGGATTCATCCGCGCGGCCGACGGAACGTTCTCGACCTTTGACGTCCCGGGCGCGGCCAACACCTTCGCGAACGGCGTCAACGACGCCGGACAGATCGTCGGCAGCATCGAGGACGCGGCCCATCGGTCGCACGGCTACGTTCGCACGCCGGCCGGCGCGGTCGCCACGTTCGACGCCCCCAACGGCTTCACGACCGTGGCGAACGGGATCAACGGCGCGGGGCAGGTCTCCGGCTTCTATCGCGACCGGAACGGCGACTATCACGGTTTCATCCGGAGCAGCGCCGGCGCGTTCACCACGGTCGACGTCCCGCGCGCCACCGCCACGGTGGCCTATGCCATCAACAGCGCCGGACAGGTCATTGGATATTTCCGGGACGCCGACGAGGTGTCGCACGCGTTCGTGCGCGCCCCCACAGGCGGCATCGCCGTCGTCGATATTCCCGGCGCCGCCGGCACGGCCGGATACGGCCTCAACGCGTCCGGGCAGATTGTCGGGACGTTCGACGATGCGAACGACAAGACCCACGGGTTCGCCGGAAGGCGCTAGTTCGCCTCACCTGGTCGTGGAATGGCGGGACAGCCACGCGGCGCAGGCCCGCGGCGATCGTAGACGCACCACGGTGAGATGCGCGATCGCCGGATCTTGTGACGCGGCGCCGTACGTGCGGCGGTTCTTCCGATAGGTCCGGAGCGTTCAGAGGAAGACCGAATCCCTGCTGAAGAGCGCGGTGCGCAGATCCTCCCGATTGCCGGACCACAGTTCCTGCCGGGTGACCATCCGGCGGACCGTCCGCCGTAGAAGCCGCCAGAGGATGACCGGCAGCGGATAGTCGAGCCATACGATTGTGTCCGCCCGGCTCCACACAATATCCCGCACGATACTGTAATTTCCGTCGACCACCCACGCGTCGATCTCCACCGCATGCCGGACCCTGTCGCGAAACTTATCGGGCGGCGCTTCCGTCCAATTCGGCTGCCAGTGGAGCGCGTCGAGTTCGACGTGCGAATAACCCAGCCGCGCGGCAAGGCGGCGCGCCAGGGCCGTCTTGCCCGAGCCGCTCGTTCCGACCACGACGACTCTCCGCACGCCACCAGTCTACCGATTCGGCCGGGCGGATGCGACGTGGTTTATTCGGCGAAGGGCGCCTCGCGGACGAGAAGACTCAGGCGAAGAGTCGCTGGAGGCAGGCACGCCGTGTCGCTGCACGCCTGATAACGGACCGCGATCTCGAGCCGCAGATCACCCGTCCCCGCCGCGACGGCAAACGTCACGGGTATCTGACCCCGGATCGTCCCGTCGAGCACCGAGAACGTTTCGTCGAGGCCCTCGACGCGGTGGGGGCGGCCGGCCGGCCACGCGGGTGCGCCGGCGTCGATCCCTGCCACCGGTGTGACCTCGGCGCCGAGCGCGGTGTACCCTGCCGGGACCGGCGCCGTGTACACGTGCCACCCGTTTTTGACCGTCATCTCGAGCGTCAGACGCAGCTGTTGATACGGCCGGTACTCCGGCGCATCGAAGTAGCCGCGCACCTCGACGGCGTCGCTCCCGGCCACAGCCTCGGGCCCGTGCCGCGGGGACGCGATGCCCAGGGCCGACTCCAGCAGGCCCGTTCCGGTGTCCCGGATCCGGTATTTTGGATGGAACCGCTTCTCGGCGACGACGCCGTAGCGGTCGAGCAGGAAGACGGCCGGATAGGCGACCCCGCGCTGGTCATCCCGGACCTGGCGCCCGAACTCCGCGTGATGACGGTCCAGGTCGTCGTCCAGCATCCCCAGGTCGCGAATGACCCGGCTGCCCTCATCGGCCAGCAGCGGATACGTGATCCCGTGCTTTGCCGCGAACCCGGCCAGCGTTTCCACCGAGTCGTAACTGATCGCAAACAGCGCGATATCGGCGCGGTCGAGATCCGCGGCGATCTTCTGCAGCTCGACGAGCTGCGTTTTACAGTAGGGTCACCACCGCGCGCTGCGGTGGAAGACCACAAGCGCCCTGCGGCCCCCTCGCGCCTGCTGAAGGCGCACGGGGACTCCGGCTTGATCCGGCAGCGTGATGTCGGGAAACCGCGTTCCGATCGCCGGACCCTTTCGGGTCAACTCGTCCGGCATTCGACCCTCCGCCGAGATTGCGTTGCCCGTTACAACGAGCGGCCGGGCGGTTTTCTTCCGAGGAGGCGGCCCGGTGCGACGGGGGGCGGAGCATCCCGCAGCCTTTATCGAATCTTTACGCGAATATTGCACGATTCAACGGAGCGGCGTGCCGCCGGTGCTCGGTCTGTGGCGGCGACCCGAACACGCGGGGAGACGATGTGACGGGACGGACCCAGCCCACGGTGCTTGTCGTCGATGACGACCACAAACTCATCGCGCTCGTCCGGATGTACCTCGAGCGCGACGGGTTCACCGTCGTCCCGGCGTACGACGGGCGTCAGGCGCTGGACCTGTTCGCGCGGCACCGCCCCGGCTTCGTGATCCTCGACGTCATGCTTCCGGAGATGGACGGCGTCGCCGTGTGCCGGGCGCTGCGCAAGCGTTCCGAGGTCCCGATCCTCATGCTGACCGCGCGGGTTGAGGAGAGCGACAAACTGTCGGGCCTCGCGGTCGGCGCGGACGACTACGTCACGAAGCCGTTCAGCCCGCGCGAGCTGGTAGCCCGGGTGCACGCCATTTTGCGGCGGGCCGGTTCCGGCGGGGCGCCCGCGCCGCGGATCGTCCGGGGCGATCTGCTCATGGATCTCGAGCGGCACGAGGTCTTCGTCGGCGGCCGGGAAGTGCGCCTCACGGTGATCGAGTACAAGCTGCTGCAGGCGCTGATGGAGTTTCCCGGCCGCGTGTTCACCCGCGAACAGCTGCTGACGCACGTCTACGCGTTCAACGAGGTCGCGGTCATCGATCGGACGGTCGACGTGCACGTGGGCAAGCTGCGGGAGAAGCTGGGCGACGATCCCGTCCGCCCGCGGTACATCGAAACGGTGCGGGGGGTCGGCTACCGGCTGCTCGAGCCGACGCGTCCGAAACGTGCGGGATAAGCTGCTCTGGCGGCTCCTCGGCGCGCAGCTGCTGGTGATCGCCATCGCCGTGGCGATCTCCGGCGCGCTCATCATGGACCGCGCCGCCCAGTTCTTCATGGTCATCATGACGCGCTACCACATCGACCCCACGGTCGTGGAGCGGGATTTCGTGGACGCGATCCAACGCGTGCTGGTCGCCGGCAGCGTCGCCGCCGCGGCGGTGGCAATGCTGCTGGGCTGGATCCTCGTCCGCCGGCTGGTCCGCCCGATTTCGGATATGATGCTCCTCGCCGAGCGGATCGCCGCCGGCGACTACGCGCAGCGGGTCGAGACGCGAGGCCCCGACGAGCTCGTGCGGCTCGCGGATTCCCTCAACCGCATGGCGGCCTCGCTGGAGCGTGTCGAATCGCTCCGCCGCGATCTTGTCGCGAACGTGGCGCACGAGCTGCGCACGCCGCTCAGCACGCTGCAGGGCTACCTCGAGGGGCTGCGGGACGGCGTCGTGCCGGTCAGCCGCGAGACCCTGGCATCGCTGCACGAGGAGGTGCTGCGGCTGGTCCGTTTGGTCGACATGCTGCAGCAGCTCAGCCGCTTCGACGCGCGGATGTCCGGACTGCAGCGCACGCGGTTCGACGCGGGCGTCCTCGCGCAGCAGATCGCGGCGCTGTACCATCCGGAGCTGAGCGCCCGGAACCTGCGCGTGACCGTCGTCGCCGGCGCGCCGCGGCCCGAGGTGGAGGCCGACGCCGATCTCGTCGGACAGGCGCTGCGCAACCTGCTCGACAACGCGCTGCGGTACGCGTCCGCGGGCACGGACATCACGGTGCGGGCGGCCTCGCTCGACGGGGGCGTGCGGCTGGCGGTGGAGAATGTCGGGGAGGGGATCGCCCCCGACGACCTGCCGCACATCTTCGAGCGGTTCTATCGCGGGGAGAAGTCCCGCTCGCGGGATACCGGCGGCGCGGGGATCGGCCTCGCGCTGGTGCAGGAGATCGCCCGCGCCCACGGCGGGGACGCGGGCGCAGAGAGCACGCCCGGAGGCACGATCGTCTGGTTGACGCTGTCGAACGCGGGCCGCTGATCCGGAGCGGCGGCGCCGCGCGCGGAGGGGCTCGATGACCAACGTTCGGCCGCTTACGGCCGCGGATCTCGACTGGGTCCCGGCCCTCACCGACGCGGCGTTCTGCCGGATATCGGAAGCGCTGTACGGCCGGCCGCGCACGCCGCCCTTGTTTCCGCCGCACCAGTTTTCGTACCGGCTGGCCGTGGATCGCGACGGTTGTTTCGCGGCCTTCGACGGCGAACGCCCCGTGGGCGCCCTGTTCTCGGTGGCGCGCGGCCCGTTGGCATGGGTCGGTCCGATCGCCGTCGCGCCCGACGTGGAGAACCAGGGGATCGGTCAGGCGCTGATGGCCGCGTGTCTCGAGAGTTGGGCGCGGCGCGGCGTCCGGCTCGCGGGCCTCGAGACGTTTCCGTCGAGCCCGAAGCATCTTCATCTCTACGCGAAAGCGGGGTTCCGGCCGGGGTGGACCGGTCTCGGCGTGCGGAAAGAGTGGAGCCCGCCGCCGGCAGCGCCCGCCGCGCCGGCCGCCGCGGCCTCGCCCCCCGCCGCCGTCCAGTGGCCGGACGGCGTGGCCATCTCGGGCGACCCGCCGTCCCTCGACTTCGTCTATCCCGGGCTCGATCTGCGCGCCGAGGCGGAGACGACGCGGCGTCAGGAGATCGGCGAGTTACTGGTGACGGACGGCGGCTGCGCGTTGTGCCACGTCCGCAGCACCTTTCATCCCCGGCCGGGCAGCACCTTCGTGCCGTTCCTCGCCGCCCGCGACGCGGCGGCGTTCGACCGGTTGCTGCGGGCGGCGGAGTGCCTCGCGGCGCGGGCCGGATGCCACGCGGTCAGCCTGCGCCTGCCCGGCTCGTGCTGGCGGGCGTACCGGCATCTCGCGGACCGCGGGTACCGCGACATGGGCGCGATGCTTCGGATGAAACGCGGCGAACGTCCCGACTACGATCACGCGGATCTCTTGTACTGCGACAACTGGCTGTAGATGCCGCCCCGGCAGTCAGCGGCTGCCGGGCACGCGACCGGCGAGGTTCGGCTGGCGGAGCTCGCGCAGCGCGCGGGCGAGGTAGGGGGCCGCGTCGGACGGACGTTTCTGGTCGATCAGGAATTCGCCCAATTCGTTCGCGGCGGCGGCGAGATCGGCGCGCATGGCGAGGTGTTCGAACGACGCGATCGCCTGCTTGTAGTGCCGCACCGCGTCGGCCGGGTGGCCCTGCGCGCGCGTGAGCCGGGCCCGCACGAGGGTGATCCGCGCCGCCTCGGTCGTGTCCTTGAGCCGGCGGGTGAGACGCTCCGCTTCCGTCAGCGCCTCTTCCGCCTCCGCCAGTGCGCCGGTCGCGATCAGCGCCCGGGCCAGCTCGGTCAGGCTCCGCGCGCGTCCGGGATCGTCGCCGAGCTGCTGCTTGATGTGCAGGCTGCTCCGCAGCTGCTCGATCGCGTCGCGCACGTCGCCGCGCTCCAGGAGCATGATCCCCATGCTCGTACGCGCCTGCGCGAGGAGCCGGATGTCTTCCAGCAGCTCGAAGATGTGCTCCGCGCGCGCGAGGTGCGCGAGGGCGGTGTCGGGGCGTCCGGCGTCGCGGTGCGCGATGCCCAACTGGACGTGGACGAGGCCGATGCGGCGCAGGTCCTGCGTCGGTTCGAGCAGCGCGAGCGCTTCGCGGTACCAGCGCGCCGCTTCTTGGTGCTCGCCTGCCTCCTGATACGTGTTGCCGAGGTTCAGCAGCAGCGCCCCCGCGAGCGACACGTCCGGTTCGCCGTCCGCCTGCACCCGGCGATGCGCCTCGAGGAAGTGTTCCCGGGCCGTCGTGAGGTCGCGCTCGTAGTAGGAGATCAGCCCGAGCACGTGGCTGATGCGCGCGAGGTGGCGGGGCTCCTGGATCTCGCCGGCGAGGTCGCGCGCGTGCGCGACGTTCTCCCGGGCGAGGTCGAACTGGCGGAGCCCGGCGAGCGCGGAGCCGAGCCCGCAGCAGGCCTCCGCCTCGGCGTTCTTGTCGTCGTGCTGCCGGGCGATCGTGCGGGTCTGCGTGAACGTCTCCGCGGCCTGCGTGAATTCACCCTGCTTGAGCAGCGCCCAGCCGAGGCTCAGCAGGGTCTGGAGCGCCCGGCGGCCGAGGGGCGTGCTCTCTTCGAGGAAGTAGCCGATCGGCCGCTGCAGCCGCTTCGCGAGCAGGATCAACGTTTCGATCGACGGCTTCGCCCGGTCTTTTTCAATGAGGCTGATGAAGCCCTTCGTGAGCTCGGTGCCGCCGAGCTGCGATTGGGTGAGGCGCAGTTCTTTGCGCCGCCCGCGGATCCGTTCGCCGAGCGACAGCATCCCGTTCCTCCGGAGTGGTCGGGTGGATGAGGTCTGCGACGTGCCCCCGAACTCCGCGCGAGTTAGGCTCAACGGCGGGCGCTTCCTCCGACAATCCGTCAACCGGGTCTGCGGACAGTTTAATGGTACAATATGCGTAACGGCGCTGCACGCTCTGTTATAATCGGCTGTGCCGGCCCACTCTGCGGCCGGCCACGATACGGTGAAAGTACGGGCCCACGTAGCTCAGGCGGCAGAGCGTGTCCTTGGTAAGGACAAGGTCACCGGTTCGAATCCGGTCGTGGGCTCCAGGAACCGCCCCCAAGCCCGATCACAGCGGGGTTTTCCCGTGCACCGATGAGCGATGGGGGTACTCGCGAGATCGGATGCATCGGCTCGCGGGCGTACGGAATCGGATAAGGCGCGGGAAGACGGCGCGAACGGAGGCCGGAGATGGCGAAGGCGAAATTTGAGCGGACGAAGCCGCACGTCAACGTGGGGACGATCGGGCACGTGGACCACGGGAAGACGACGCTGACGGCGGCGATCACGGGGGTGCTGGCGAGCCTGGGGAAGACGAAGG
>DATGFS010000006.1 GCA_035308905.1 bacterium
ACGCGGATCCGTCGGGTGCCGCGCACCAGGCTCTGGTGAATCTGCATGGGGCCAGTATAGCCATGGCCCAGCGGTTGATAGCGCCGAGTCCGTCGCGACACCCTTCAACGAGGGTCTTTCGGATCTATCTGAACCTGTACATAACACGGTACCCCTCTATTCAGATCCACCGGGACGGACGCGTGAACCGGCTGTTCCAATTCGGTATATAATGGGCGGGTGCGTGAAGGCATCGGCCGCCGCGGTCTGCTCGTCCTCTTCCTTGCCATCTTCATCGTGATGATGGGGTTTGGCATTGTGCTGCCCGTGCTGCAGTTCTACGCGCGCGGCGTCGGCGCCACGCCCCTCGAGATCGGCCTGCTGGCCACGAGCTACGCGGCAATGCAGTTTATCTTTGCGCCGCTGTGGGGCGTGGCGAGCGACCGCGTCGGACGGAAGCCGGTGTTCTCCGTCGGCCTTCTTGGGTACGCGGTGTCCTTCGTGCTCTTCGGCCTCGCCCACCACGTCTGGCAGCTGTTCTTTGCCCGGCTCCTCGGCGGCGTGCTGAGCGCGGCCACGCTGCCGACCGCGATGGCGTATATCGGCGACACGACGTCGGAAGAGCGCCGCGGCGGGGGCATGGGCATGATGGGCGCGGCGATGGGCCTCGGGTTTACGATCGGCCCGGGCATCGGCGGCGTGCTCGGGCGCCTCAACCTCTCGCTGCCGTTCTTCGTGGGCGCGGCGCTCGCGCTCGTGACTCTCGCGCTGAGCTGGGGGGCGCTGCCCGAGCCGATCCGGCACGACTCGTCCGCCGAGCGCCCGTCGCGCGCGGCCGCGTTTCGCCTCGCGCTCGGAGGTCCGCTCGCATACTTCTTCCTCGTCACGCTTACCGGCGCGTTCGCGCTCGCCGCGCTCGAAGCCACCTACGCGCTGTTCGCGCAGGACCGGCTGCACCTGACGAGCCGGGGCGGCGCGGGGGCGATCGGGGTCGTGTTCGTCGTCGTCGGGCTCGTTCAGGCGGCCATCCTCGGAGGACTGGTGGGCCGCCTCATCAACCGGGTGGGCGAAGAACGGCTCACCGTCGGCGGACTCATCCTCGCGGCGGCCGGCTACGTGCTGATCACCCAAACACATACGATCGCCGAGCTGGCCCTCTACGCCGCGATCGCCGGGGCCGGGCACTCGCTCATGCGCCCGAGCATCGCGTCCCTCATCTCGAAGCGCACGACCGCGGGACAGGGCCTCTCGATCGGCATCATGGATTCGTTCGACAGCCTCGGCCGCGTCCTCGGACCGGCCTGGGGCGGCTGGATCTACCACCTCGGCATTGCCCTGCCCTACGCCTCGGCGGCCGCGGTCCTCCTCGTCACCGCGGCGCTCTCCGGCATGGCCGCGGGCCGGCACGTGGCGGTCCGCGTTTAGCCGATGCAGCCGCCGGCCCCGGGACAAGGCCTCGAGTACCTGCCCCTCATCGAGCGCGCAGCGGTCTCGCTTCTCATCGGCGGAATGATCGGGATGGAGCGCGAATGGGCGCACAAGGACATCGGCGTCCGGACCTTCGCCTTGATCGCCCTGTCGTTCACGCTCGCGTGGACTATCTCCCCGACCACCGCCTACATCCTGATGGCCGCGGTGATTCCGCTCCTCACCCTGATGAACTGGCGCTCGTTCGCACGCGACCGGTCGCTCGAGATGACGACGTCGGTCGCCGTGCTGGCCACCGCGCTGCTCGGCGTGCTGGTCGGGCAGGGCCTCTTGCTGCTGGCCGCGGCGTGCGGCGTGGTCGTCACGATGCTGCTCGCGTGGAAGGCGGAGATGGTGCGCTTCGCGGGCGAAGTCACGATCGACGAGATCCGCGGCGCGCTGCTGCTCGGCGTCATCGCCATCGTCGTCTACCCGTTGCTGCCGGTCGGCCCGGTGGACCCGTGGCACATCATCGACCTGCGCGCGGCCTGGACGGTCGTGCTCGTCATCTCCGCGATCGCCTTCACGAACTACGTGCTCCTCCGGCTGTACGGCACGCGCGGCATTCGCTGGACCGGGCTCCTCGGCGGGCTCGTCAACAGCACGGCCACGGTCGCGGAACTGGCGAGCCGCGCGCGGCGCGATCCGGGACGGCTCTCGATGTACTGCCTCCTCGGCATGCTGACCGCGGACACCGCGATGCTGCTGCGCAACGGCTTCATCCTCGGCGTCTTCGACGCGCGGGCGCTCTCCTACGGCTGGGTCTCCGTGGGCGTCATGCTGGCGGCCAGCGCGGTCCTCGCGGCACGCGTCAACGTCGCCGACGCCGAAACCGCGCCGCTGCAGATGCAGTCGCCGATCTCGCTGCGCCACGCGCTCACCTTCGGCGTCGTGTTCGTCGCGATCACCCTCGCCGGACAGCTCATGTACCGCTGGCTCGGCCAGCCGGGGTTTCTTCTAGTCTCGATCCTGGGCGGTCTCGTGAGCAGCGCCTCGACGTCGGCGGCGGCCGGCATCCTGGCGGCGAAGGGCTCGCTCGCCCCGCAGGTCGCCGGCTACGGCGTCGTGCTCGCGTCGATGAGCAGCCTCGTCTTCCACATCCCGACGGCCAGAATGGCCGGCCTCGATCGCAACGACACGCGGCAGCTTGCCGTGCTCTCCGCGATCATCCTGGCCGTGGGCCTCGCCGGTCTCGCCGCGCAGGCCCTGTTCGTCGGCCGGCTCTAACCCACGGGGCTCGTGACCCAGCGCGCCTTCATCGGCCGGGTCGTGACGGTGCTGGTCCTCCTAGGCATCGCGTGGATGATCATCTGGGTCGTCCGCCAGACGACCGAGATTCTCATCCTGCTGCTGGTGTCGGCGATCCTCGCATCGGGGTTTGCGCCGCTTGTCGAATGGATCGAGCGGTGGCCGCTGCCGCGCGGTGCCAGGTTCTCCCGCGGCATCGCGATCTTCATCCTATACCTGGGCCTCTTCGTGGCCATCGGCATCATCCTCTCTGCGATCCTCGTGCCGGCGGCGGCCGAGGGACGCGTATTTGTGCAGCATCTGCCGCAGGAATTGAGCGCGATCCAGGCCTGGCTCTTGGATCTCGAGGCGCGGTACCCATGGCTGCCGGACTTCTCGGGCCAGATCAGCCGGCTGCCTCAGCAGATGACCGGCCTCGGCCGGTACGGCGCCAGCGCGGCGTCCGTGGCGTTCTCGTTCCTCGGCGGGCTCACCTCGACGATCACCTTCCTCGTCTTCACTTTCTACATGCTGCTCGAGCACGCGATCATCAAGCACGCCTTTCTCTCCATACTGCCCCCCGCCGAGCGGCCGCGCGGGGCGCTGGTGCTCGAGCGGATCGGCACGAAGTTCGGCGGCTGGTTCCGCGGCCAGTTTCTGCTGTCGTTCACGATCGCGGTGACGGTGTCGATCGCCCTGCTCGCGATCGGCCTGCCCTACCCGTTCCTGCTCGGCATTATCGCGGGGCTCGGCGAGCTCGTGCCGATGGTCGGCCTGTGGATCGGCGCGACCGTGGCGGTGCTGGTTGGCCTGTCCCAGCCGGCGTGGAGGCTCTTCGCCACGATCGCCTTCTACGTCGTCATCATGAACGTCGAACCGCACTGGCTCGTTCCCCGGATCATGTCCCGCGCGGTCGGCCTGTCGCCGCTGTTCACGATTATCGCGCTGCTCGTCGGCATCAAGCTGCTCGGCATCATCGGCGGGCTGCTGGCGGTGCCCGTGGCGGCGGCGCTGCAGGTCATCGTCGCCGAGATCGCCGCCGAGATCCAGACGAACCACTAGGGTCGGGGTCCCGCCCCGCGCCCGGCCGCCCGCGGGCCGTTTGAAGGGTTTGCGGCGCGGCCCTGCCAATTGGTCGGTGCTTCGCACCTCGCGGCCATGGCGATTCTCGAAACGCACGGCCTCACGATGGAATTTCGGGGCTTTCGCGCTCTGGACGGCGTCGATCTGCGCGTGGAAGCCGGCGCGCTGCATGCGATCATCGGCCCGAACGGCGCCGGCAAGACGACCCTGTTCAACCTGCTGAGCGGCCTGCTGCGGCCGACGGCCGGCCGGATCGAATTCGACGGGCGCGAGATTACGGGGCTGTCCGCCCACGAGCTCGCCCGGCGCGGGATCGCCCGATCGTTCCAGATCACGAGCGTCTTCCCGCACCTCACGGTGCTGGCCAACGTGGAGCTCGCGCTGCAGGCCCGCACGCCGCTCGGGTACGTGTGGTGGCGCTCGGATCGGTCGCTGCGCCGGTTTGACGGCCGGGCGCACGAGATCCTCGCCGCGATCGGCCTCGGCGACCTGGCGGGCCGGGAGGCCGCGACGCTGCCGTACGGTCACAAGCGCGTGCTCGAGATCGGCCTCGCGATCGCGCTCGAGCCGACCCTGCTGCTGCTCGACGAGCCGACGGCGGGGCTGAGCGTCGACGACGCGGTGCGGATCGTCGACGTCGTGCGGCGGGTGGCGCAGGGCCGCACGATCGTCCTCGTCGAGCACAACATGGGCGTCGTCGCCCAGTTGTCCCAGCAGATCACGGTGCTGCAGCGCGGCCGGGTGCTCGCGGAAGGCACATACGAATCCCTTCGGAGCAACCCCGCCGTAATCGAAGCGTACCTGGGGGGCGCGGCGTAGATGCTGCGCGTCGAGGGTCTCCACGCCTGGTACGGAGAAAGCCACGTGCTCCACGGCGTGGATCTCGAAGTGCCCGCGGGCGAGATCGTGACGCTCGTCGGACGCAACGGCATGGGCAAGACCACGGCCCTGCGGTGCATCATGGGCCTGCATCGCGCAAAGCAGGGCCGGATCACGGTCGACGGCCGCGACATCACCCGCCTCGCCCCGCAGCAGATCGCGCGGCTCGGCGTCGGCTGGGTTCAGGACGACCGGGGGATCTACAGCCGCCTCACGGTGCTCGAACACCTGCGGCTCCCGCCCGTCGTCGGCGACCAGGCGTGGAGCCTCGACCGGATTTTCGAGGCGTTCCCGATCTTGCGGGAACGCGCGGGGACGCCCGGGAGCAAGCTCTCCGGCGGGGAGCAGCAGGTCCTCGCCGTGGCGCGCGTGCTGCGCATGGGCGCGCGTCTCCTGTTGATGGATGAACCGACCGAAGGCCTCGCGCCGATGGTCGTGCGCCGCGTCGGCGAGATCCTCGGCGACATCAAGGCGCACGGGCTGACCGTGCTCCTCGTCGAGCAGAACCTCCGGTTCGCGACCATGGTGGCGAACCGGCACTACCTCATCGTGAACGGGCGGACCGTCAGCACGCTGACCAACCAGGAGGCCGCCCGTCAGGAGCAGGAACTGTTGGCGTATCTCGGCGTTTGAACAGGCAAGGCCCGGCGCCGGCCGGCGCCGGGCGACGACGGCGTCCCGGACGACCGACGGCATGTCCGGGTGACAACGAAGGAGGTGCGGAATGATCAGGTGGGTCGCGTTGCTCTGCGCGGCACTCCTCGTCCTGGGCGTATCCGGATACCCGGCGGCCGGCCAGGGCACGGTACGCCTCACGCACGGGAAGATGGTGATCGCGGTCATCAACGACCAGTCGGGCGTCTACGCCGACCTCGGCGGCAAGAACGGCGTCGAGGCCGTCAAGATGGCCGTCGAAGACTTTCAAAAGAGGTACGGCGCGTCGAGCCTCGGTGGGACGGTGGACGTCCTGTCGGCGGACCACCAGAATAAGCCGGACGTGGGCGCCTCGAAAGCCGCGGAGTTCTACGACCGCGACAACGCCGGTCTCGTAATCGACGTGCCCACGTCGTCGGTCGGCATCGCGATCGCGCACGTCGCGGCGCAGAAGCACCGGCTGTTCTTCGCGGTCGGCGCGGCGACGACGGCGTTGTCCAACGAAGACTGCAACAAGTACACCTTCCACTACGGGTACGACGTGTACATGCTCGCCAACGGCACCGCGATCGCCGTCGTCAAGCAGGGCGGCACGCAATGGTACATCGTCTACCCCAACTACGCCTTCGGCCAGGATATGAACGCGAAGTTCTCAGCGGCGGTGGACCACGCCGGCGGCAAGGTGCTGCTGAGCGACCCGACGCCGTTCCCCAACCCGACCGAGGACTTTTCGACGTTCCTGATCAAGGCGCGCACGCTGCGGCCGCGCCTCCAGATCCTCGGCGCGATGCAGGCGGGCCAGGACCTGGTGAACCTCGTCAAGCAGTACAACGAGTTCGGGCTGCGCCAGCAGGGAGTGAAGCTTGCGATCGGCCTGCTGTTCCTGACCGACATCCACTCGCTAACCCCGGCCGCGATCCAGGGCACGGTGTTCACCACAGCGTGGTATTGGAACATGGACAAGCAGGCCCGCGAGTGGGCGGACCGGTTCTACGCGCGCACGAAGGTCCGGCCGACGTTCGTGCAGGCCGGCGACTACGACGGCACGTGGCAGTACCTCGAGGCGGTCCGCCGCGCCGGCACGGACGACGCGGACAAGGTCGTGGCGCAGCTGGAAGGATACCGGTTCAACGATTTCTTCGCCCGCCACGCGCAGATCCGCAAGCAGGACCACGTGCTGCTGCACGACGCCTACCTCGCGGAGGTCAAGGCCCCGGCCGACGTCAAGGAGCCGTGGGATTACGTGAAGATTGTCCAGACGATCCCGGCGGGGCAGGCGTTCCAGCCGCTGAGCCAGGTCCACTGCACCATGGCGCCGTAGCGCCTCGTTAAGTCCCGCAGGCAGAGGGCGGGCATGGCTAGGACTCCCCGGACCCGCCCTCTCCTCACCCGGTCCCCGGCATGGAAACCATCCTAATCCAGCTGTTCAACGGCCTGATCAACGGCGCGTTCTACGCGCTGCTGAGCCTCGGGCTTGCCGTGATCTTCGGCATGCTGCGGGTCGTCAATTTCATGCACGGGGCGCTGTACATGCTGGGGGCCTTCGGGGCCTTCCTGCTGGGCACGACGCTCGGCGTCTCGTTCTGGTGGGCCCTGCTCATCTCCCCGCTCGCGGTGGCGGCGGTCGGCTACGGACTCGAGCGGACGCTGCTGCGGCGCCTCTACGATCTCGACGTGCTCTACAACCTGCTGCTCACGTTCGGCCTGACGCTGCTGATCCAGGACGTGATGCGTCTGCGGTTCGGCATCCAGGGCGTGCCGTATCCCGCGCCGCCGCAGTTGCAGGGCGTCGTCGTCGTCGGCTTCATGTTCTTCCCTACCTACCGCCTCTTCGTGCTCGTGTTCTCGCTCGCGGTCTGTCTCGGCACGTGGTGGCTGATCGAGCGCACGCGCGCCGGCATGATCATTCGGGCCTCGACCGAGAACCCGATGCTGACCCGGGCGCTCGGCGTGGACGTCGATCGCTGGATCCCGCTCGTATTTGCCTTCGGCGTGGCGCTGGCCGGCCTCGCCGGCGTGCTGGCGGCGCCGATGCGGGCGGTCTCGCCGCTCATGGGCGCCGACCTCATCATCACGACGTTCGCGATCGTCGTGATCGGCGGCATGGGCTCGATCCTCGGCTCCGTGGTCACCGGATTCGTCGTCGGGGCGCTGTCGGCCGTCGCCGCGGTCTACTATCCGGCCGCGGCCAACGTGCTGGTCTTCGTGATCATGACCGTCGTCCTGCTGGTCCGCCCGGCCGGACTGTTCGGGGCCGCGGAAGCGGCATGATGCGCCGCGCGCTCGGCTGGGCCGCGCTCGCCGCCGTCGCGCTCGCGCTGCCGTGGATCATGTACCCTGTGCTGGCCACCGACATCGTGACGTGGGGGCTGTTTGCCGCGGCCTTTGACATCCTGCTCGGGTATACGGGGCTGCTTTCGTTCGGACAGGCCGCCTACTTCGGCGGCGGGGCCTACGCCGCGGCCCTGCTCGCGCAGCGCGCCGGCGTGCCTTTTCCGCTGAACGCGCTGGCGGCAGGGCTGATCGCCGCGGTGATGGCCGTGCCGCTGATGGGCCTCGCCATCCGCCGGCGCGGCATCTACTTCGCGATGATCACGCTCGCGTTCGCGGAGATGGTCTTCTACGTCATCAACGAATGGCGCAGCCTCACCGGCGGCGAGAACGGCGTCCAGGGCATCCCGCGCGTCGCGCCGGGGGGCTTCTCCCTTACGTCGCCGCTGGTCTACTATTACGCGGCCCTGCCGCTCGCCGTGCTCGGCCTGCTGCTGTGCTGGCGCATCGTCCGGTCGCCGTTCGGACGGGTGCTGCTCGCGATCCGCGAGAACGAAGTGCGGACCGAGATGCTCGGCTACCCGGTGGGCCGGTACAAGCTGATCGCCGCGGTGCTCTCGTGTGCGATCTCCGGCTTCGCCGGAGGGCTGTGGGTCATCAACCACGGCTTCGTGGCGCTCGACGCGGTACACTGGAGCACGTCCGGTCTCGTTCTCACGATGGTACTGCT
This sequence comes from bacterium, assembly GCA_035308905.1. Taxonomy (NCBI): domain Bacteria; species bacterium. Next base: position 8,291 of record DATGFS010000006.1, read on the forward strand.
CGGCGGGATCGGAACCCGCCTCGGCCCGCTGGCGGGCGCGGCGCTCGTGCTGTATCTGCGGGACTTCCTGTCGACGTGGACGGACGCGTGGGGCGTCGTCACGGGGCTCATCTTCATCGCCGTCATCTTGATCTTCCGGCGCGGAATCGTCGGCACGCTCGAACCGCTGCTCGTCCGCGGCCCGACGGCCGATCGCGCTTCACCGGCTCCGGCGGGGCTCTCGCCGCAGGGAGGGCCCGTCCCCTAGGTCTAAAACTGCAGGACATCCGTGACACATGGGGTAGCACCGCCAGAGCCTAGAGGGGGGTGCCCATGGCGGATGACCGCGCCGTTCATCGACGGTTGGGCTGGTTTCGGCACGTCGACGAGGTTACTCACAATGTCGCCAAGACCTGTCGGTACTTTGGGATCAGCCGCCAGACGTACTATCGCTGGTACCGACGCTACGGCAAGCTGGGCGAAGCCGGGCTCCGGGACGGATCCTCGCGGCCACTCCGCTCTCCGCGTGCCACGCCCGCGGACGTCGTCGAAAAGGTGCTCTACCTGCGGCGGTACTACCATTTCGGGCCGGCCAGGATTTGCATGTACCTGCGGCGCTATCACGCGCTCACGATCAGCCAGTCCGGCATCTGGCGGCTGCTGAAGCGGGCGGGTGTGAGCCGGCTCCCCTCCAATATGCGGTACCAGAGCCGGGAACAGCGTTTCAAGCGCTACGAGAAGCCGCTGCCCGGCCACCAGCTGCAGATCGACGTCAAATTCCTGGCCCCCGTCGTCGGCCGCACCCGGAAGTACTACCAGTACACCGCCATCGACGACTGTACGCGCATCCGGATCCTGAAGATCTTTGATGCGAACACTCAGCAGATGGCGGTCGCGTTCGTCGACTACGTCCTGTCCAAACTCCCCTTCAAGGTCGAATGCATTCAGACCGACAACGGGGCTGAGTTTGGCCCGCAGTTCCACTGGCACGTCCTTGATAAGGGCATTCAGCACCGCTACATCCGACCGCGGCGGCCCTACTTGAACGGGAAGACCGAGCGGTCCCATCGAATCGACGACGAGGAGTTCTACCGGCAGCTCGACGGCGTCGTCATTTCCTCCGTCGCGGAGTTCAACGACCTGCTTCAAGAGTGGGAACGCTTTTACAACTACGCACGGCCACACGGCAGCCTTCAGGGGCAGACCCCCTACGAGCGGCTCCGTGAGAAACTGCAAGTCATGTGTCACGGATGATCGGCCAACCTACACCTAGGGGGCGGCCGGAGGGCCGCGGGACATCCCGCGCTAGACGGGATGATTCGCTTCAAGGAGGCGCCAAGGATGGCGACAGTCACCTCGACCGACCATGAGAAAGCGCTCTGCGACGCCGTCTCCGCGTCCAAACTGATGCAGTTCACACGCGGTGTGTCGAAGTGGGTGAGACTGTCCGGCAGCGAGGACGAGTCGAAGGCCTTCGACTACGTCGAGGAGACGCTGCGCGGATTCGGCCTGGACGTGCTGCGGGAAACGCACGATGCGCTGGTGTCCTGGCCCGGCCCGGCCTCGCTGGAGACGCTCGGGCCGGCCGCCGGCGAAGCCGCCGCGGCCGGCCGGGTCGAGTGCATCACGCACGCGTTCGCGGCCTCCACGCCGCCGGAGGGCATCGAGGGCGAGGTGGTCGATGCCGGCCGGCCCGGCGCCGGCCTCCGCGGGAAGATCGCCCTCGTCGACGGCCTCGCGATGCCGGCCAAGGCGCGCGCCGTCGAGGACGCCGGGGCCATCGGGGCGATTTTCATCAACCCCGCGCACCTGCACGAGATGATCATCTCCAGCGTGTGGGGCGCGCCCACCCCGGAGACGATCGGCGCGCTGCCCCGCCTCGTCGCCATCTCCGTTCGCGAGTCCGACGGCGCCGTGCTCCGCGCCCGCGCCCGCGAGGGCGGCCTGCGGGTGCGCATTCGCGCCGAGGTGGACACGCGGTGGCGAAAGACGCCGCTCCTCACCGCCGATCTGACGGCCCAGGAGGATCGCTACGTCCTCTTCAGCGGCCATATCGACTCGTGGCACTACGGCGCCATGGACAACGGCAGCGCGAACGCCGTCATGCTCGAGATGGCCCGCCTGATGAGCCGGCGCCGCCGGCGGCTCCGGCGCGGCATCCGCTTCGCCTTCTGGTCGGGCCACTCGCACGGCCGCTACTCCGGCTCAACCTGGTACGCGGACACGCACTGGAACGACCTCTACCGCCGCGCGGTCCTCCACCTCAACATCGACTCCTCCGGCGCGAAGGGCGCGACTGTCCTGAACGGCGGGCTGACGATGGCGGAGACGTGGCCCCTCGCCGCCGACTGCGTCCGATCTGTCGCCGGGCAGGATCTCGATCGGCGGCGCGTCACCCGGATGGGCGACCAGTCATTCTGGGGCGTCGGCCTGCCCTCGCTGTTCGTCGGCGTCTCCGAGCAGCCGGCCGGGGACTCCGCGGCCGGCGCGGCGCTCGCGACACTCAGCGGCGGCCCCGCCACCGGCGGCCTCGGCTGGTGGTGGCACACGACGGAGGACACGATCGACAAGATCGATCGGGACAATCTCGCGCGCGACGCGCAGATCTACGCCCGGGCGCTGTGGCGGTGGTGCACGGCGCCGGTCCTTCCGCTGGACTACCGCGCGACCGCGGCGGAGTTTCAGGAGACGCTGCGGCAGATTCAACGCGCCGCGGGCGGCGCGTTCGACCTTGGGCCGGCCCTCGCGGCCGCGGACCGGCTGGCCTTGGCCGCGGAGCCGCTCGCGGCCAAGGCGGCGGCGCTCACCGATGCGCTCGGCCACGCGCGCGGTACGCGCCGCCAGCGCGACGCGGCGGAGGCGATCAACACGGCGCTGATGCGCGCCGGCCGCGCCCTCATTCCGGTCAACTACACCCTCACCGGTTCGTTCGACCACGACCGCGCGCTGCCGGTCGCACCGATCCCATCGCTGCAGCCCGCCGCGGGGCTCGGGATGCTGCCCGACGGCAGCATGGAGCGCCACGCGCTAGCGACGCGCCTGCTGCGCGAGCGGAACAAGGTCACGCACGCGGTCGAGACCGCGGCGGAGGTGTTCGAAGAGACGCTCGCCCGCCTCTCCTAATCGCGGACGCTCTCGATCGCGGGTTCAGTAGACGGCGCCGGGCAACTATGCCCGCTTCGACCTGCTGATTCCGAGGTATAGGTTATCAGGGAACGTGACAGCATGACGAAGCCGCCGGCACGTCGCATCGGGTTCCTGGGGCTGGGATACATGGGCTCCCGGATGGCCCGCAGACTGCTCGACGCCCATCATCGGGTAACGGTGTACAATCGGAGCGCGGACAAAGCGCGGCCGCTCGTGGACGCGGGAGCATCGCGTGCCGAGACGCCGAGAGCGGTGGCCGAAGAATCCGATGTGATCCTGTACTCGCTGGCCGACGACGCGGCCGTGCGGGACGTAATCCTCGGGCCGGACGGGGTGCTCGCGGGGGTGCGCCGCGGCGGCACCCTCATCGATCTCAGCACAGTTCTGCCCGACACGTCGCGCGCCGTCTCGACGGCCGCGCTTTCAAAAGGGGCGGCGGCGATCGATGCGCCTGTATCGGGCAGCACCGTCCAGGCGGAGCAAGGAACGCTGATCATCTTCGTCGGCGGCGACCGAGAGGCGTATACATCGAGCGCCTCGATTTTGGACACGCTCGGCCGTCACGAGTACATGGGGGCCAGCGGGGCCGGCGCGACGATGAAACTGGTGACCAACACGCTCCTCGGCCTGGGGATTCAGGCGCTCGCCGAGGCCGTCGCGCTCGGACGCAAGGCCGGGCTGGATACGGCGCTCATGCTGGGCGTCCTGGGGTCGACGTCCGTTGTATCCGCCGCCCAGAAGGGAAAGTTCGACAACATTACACGCGGCGAGTTCCCCACCGCCTTCGCACTGCGAATGATGTCCAAGGACTTCGGCTTGATCCTTCGGCTGGCGGAGTCGCTCGCGGTCGCCATGCCCGCCGCCGCAGTGGCCAAGCAGATCGATACCGTGGAGCAGGCCCGGCGCCCGGGACGTGAGGAGGATTTCTCAGCGGTCGTTCGCACGATCCAGGAGCTGTCGGGCATCGGCAATTAGGACAAAGCCCTCAGCGCACGATCCCCGCCTCTGCCGCCGCTACCGGCAGCGTGAAGGTAAACACACTGCCCCGGCCGACCCGGCTGGTCACGGCGATGCGCCCGCCGTGAGCCTCCACAATGTGCTTGGCGATGGCGAGACCAAGACCCGTGCCGCCGGCGTCCCGGCTGCGCGAGCGATCGACGCGGTAGAAACGGTCGAAGATCCTCGGCAGATCGTCCGCCGGGATGCCGCGCCCGGAGTCCGAGACCGAGACCACCGCGTCGTGACGATCCGTCCGAAGGCCGACCTCGACCCAACCGGCGTCGGGCGTGAACTTGATCGCATTGTCGATCAAGTTGGTCAATACCTGAAGGATAGGGTCGGCGTCGGCGATGACGGTGACGGCGGGGGAGGGCGCGGACCGCAGGACGATCCGGTGCCGCTCCGCCTGCGGCCGCATGCGATCCGCCGCTTCCGCGACGAGCGAGTCCAGCCTGACCGGCGCCAAGTCCATGTGGGCGGCACGCGACTCGAACCGCGACAGCGCCATGAGGTCGTCCACCAGCGTCATCAACCGTGTGGCCTCGGCGTCGATGATCGTGAGGAAGTGCCGGCACGTGGCTTCATCCGCCAACGCTCCGGCGAGCAGGGTTTCGGTGAAGCCTTTGATGGACGTGAGCGGTGTCCGCAGCTCGTGAGAAACGTTCGCCGTGAGTTCGCGGCGCAGCCGCTCCATGCGCCGGAGCTCGGTGACTTCGCGCATCACCACCACCGCCCCCGAGGTGCGGCCGGGGCCGGCTCGCAGCGGCGCCGCATTCAGATGGAACAAGCGCTCCTCGGCGCGGTGCTTGACGGTGAATTCTTCCGCCGTGTCGGCTCCCTGGTGCGCGCTGCGCTCCAGCGCCCGCCGGACGGGGTGGCCGCCGAGCAGCTCGTCGATCGGGCGTCCCAGGTCCTCGGGGCCGAGTCCGAGCAGCTCCTGCGCCGCCCCATTCAGCAACAGCAGGCGGCTGGCGCGGTCGGTCGCGACGACCGCGTCGCTCATGGAACTGATAATCGCCTCGATCTTTGTCCGCTCGTCGGTGAGCGCGATGATCTGCCGCTGCAGCTGCTCCGCGACCGTGTTGAAGGCGCGCGCCAGGCGTCCGATCTCATCGCTGCCGCCTGGGGCGGCACGGCCGTCCAGGTCGCCCCGGGAAATCCGATCGGCGGCGCGGGCGAGGGCCTGCACCGGGGCCGATAACCCGCGCGCGCGCCAGGCGCCAAAGAACCACGCCGCCCCCAGGCCGAGCAGAAGCGCGCTTCCCAGCGCCTCCCAGACGCGGTGCACCACGGCGCCCATCCAGGACCGGGGGACGCTCACCTGCACGACCCCGGCGACGCGGCCGTGCGACATGAGGGGCGCCGCGGCGTAGAGGCGTACGTCGTGAAGCACCGGGTCATACCGGACGTCCACCGGGCTGCCGCGGCCAAGGAGAGCCGACGTCACCTCGGGCGGGACGGGACCGTTGCCGGCCCAGCGGCTGGTCTCCGGCGACCGGCCCCGGGCGTCCTTGACGCCGATGTACTCTTCTTTACGCCAGGTCAACGAGTCGGCGATCTCGTCGAGCTGGGCCACCGTCAGACCTTTCTCCTGGTAGCGTCCAAGCATTCGCGCCGCCATTCGCGCCTGGTTGAGCACACTCTGCTGATACCGATCCGTCTGCAACCGCGCCAAGACGGGCACAAGATACGCCGCCACGACGGCCAGCGTAAGCACAGCCAACATGAGGTGGCTGACGGTCAGTTTCCGCCGCAATGCTTCCAACCCGTCCGCGCACGAGAGCATGTGAACGCGATTCCGGAACGCGGACAGCGTCTCATCAGTTCATCCCCTCCGGTGAAGGAGCGGTCCAACTCCGAACTGACGTGAGTCCGGGTTTCGCCACGAACCATTTACCGTACAGCCCGTTGCCGGCAGCCTGACCCGGCGCCGTATCGCCCGAGTACCTGTACAATAGGTGACCGTTGTAACTCACCTGGCGGCCGTTGGCGTCATTCACGACGCCGAACTTGCCGGACAGCGCGACGGCATGGGTAGGCATGGCCTTGCTCAACAGGGGCGGCCACGTCTTCGCGCATCCTCCCGTGCAGGCAGCCTTGGTGGGCGTATCCGGCGTGAAATAGTAAAGGGCCATACCCTTGGCATCGGTCAAGATCTGCTCCCGCTTACCCTGAACCGTCGCCATAGCCACATTCACCGTATAACCGGTCGCCGGTTTGACCGACTGGCTGGGCGCGGGGGCCGGTTGAGGCGTTGTCGGGGACCCGTAGTTATATTGAGCGAACGCGACACCTGCGGAGACCATCAGGAACACCACCGCGCTGACGATCGTACGGCCCATTCGCATCGCCACATCCCTCCTTGGAACTTCATACGCCGAGAATCCGCCTTGCCGTTCACGGTCTCGTCGCCGGTCGATAACGGATGTGTACCAATGGTCGCCTCGGTGAAAAACCGGGGGCCTGCCCCATGCACGGCCCGCTGCTACGGTGCGCCGAATACGAGCGACGCGTTGATACCGCCGAATCCGAAGGAATTGCTCAGCACGTATCGCAGCGGCATCTCGCGGCCGCGGGCGGTGACGTAGTCGAGGTCGCACGCCTCGTCCGGCTCTCGTAGATTTAGGGTCGGCGGCACATAACCGTGCCGGAGACCGACGAAAGAAATTGCCGCTTCGATCGCGCCGGCCGCGCCCAGGGAGTGTCCGTGCATCGCCTTCGTCGCGCTGACCGGGATCCGGTACGCGTGGTCGCCGAGCACCTGCTTGATCGCCAGCGTTTCCGTCGCATCGTTGAGGGGTGTGCCGCTGCCGTGGGCGTTGATGCAGTCCACCTCCTCCGGGGCGATGCCGGCCTCGGCCAGCGCGAGGCGCATCGCTCTCGCCGCCTGCTCCCCCGAAGGTAGCGGGGCCGTCATATGGTACGCGTCGTTGGAGAACCCGAAGCCCGGGACGGTCCCGTAGATGGGCGCCTCCCGGCGCCGGGCGTGCTCGAGGCTCTCAAGGACGAGGAACGCGCCGCCTTCGGCCATGACGAACCCATTGCGCGTCCGATCGAACGGCCGGCACGCGCGGTCGGGTTCGTCGTTGTGCGTCGACATGGCATGGATCAGATCGAACGCCCCGAACGTCAGCGGCGCGAGCGGCGCTTCGATCCCGCCCGCAAGCATCACGTCCGCGTACCCGTCGCGCACGACCCGGAACGCATGCCCGATCGCGATCGCGCCGCTCGAGCAGCTGTCCGAGTTGGCGCTGGCCGGTCCACGCAGGTCGTACTCGATCGCCACGTTGCACGACCCCGCCCCGCAGAACACCGACAGCGCGAGCGTCGGCCGGACGTGCCGCGCCCCTTCCGTCAGGAACACGGCATATTGCTCCTCGGCGAACGCCACGCCGCCGAGCGCCGAACCGACGAAACAGCCGATCGCGTCGCGGTTTTCCTTGTCCAGGCGCAGGCCGGCGTCGTCGATCGCCAGCCGCGCACATACGACCGCCATCTGCGCGTATCGGTCCAGTCGCCGGAGCCGCCGCGGTGCGATATACGCGGCAGGATCGAAATCGACCACCTCTCCCGCCACCTGGGAAGAGAACGACGAGGGATCGAATCGGGTCACCCGGGTGATGGCCGAGCGCTCGCGGCGGACGCCCTCGTAGAGGGCGCCGCCGCCTCCGGACCCGATCGGCGTCACCGCGCCGACCCCCGTGACCACCACCTGCCGCCTGTCGCTCATCGATCCGGCCGCTCAGAACAAGAGGGCGGCGTGCACGATCTTTTGCGTCATCCGGCCGATGTCCGCCTCCATGGTGCGGAGCGAGCCCTGCATCCCGCCGAGCAGATCTTGCATCCGGTTGAGTCCTTGGTTCGTCCTGTCCGCCGCCGCCAGCGCGGTCGTCAGTTTCGCGTTAGACGTCCGCAGCAAGGTGTTCGTCATCTCGAGCTTGCGGTTGGTTTCGGTAAGTTTGCCGTTCATGCCGTCGAGGGTCGTGTTCATGGCGGTGAGCGTGTCGAGCTTCTCGTTCATCGTTTGAAGGGCATTGAGCTGTGTGGTCAGGCGCGATAAATGCTCTGACATGTCGTGGATTTGGACGAGCAGGTAGATGCCCCCCACGACGAGCGCCACGACGACGGCGAATGCCGCGGCCGCCACAACGGGCCACACACGTGTTTCCGGAACACTCGGAGAAGCGATGCGCATAGCGGTCACCTCGTAACTCCGCCCTTCCCCTACATCTTTCCCGCCCATGTCACAAAACGGTATCCGACGCCGGGACGGCGGGCACGCACATTCGCCGGAACCAATAGAAAAGGGGCCCGGCGCAATATGCGGCGGACCCCGAAGACGTCGACTGCGGGCCGAGTATCAAAACTTGCCGGGGAATTGCTTCGCGATGCCATCCGCGAGGGCGTCCGAAATCGTATAGACGTGCTTCACCATCGGATCCCACATGTCGGCCTCGGCGCTCCAATCCTTTTTCGCCGTGGCATCAATCGACATGATGTGCTGCTGCCCGTGCGTGAGCAGTAGACCGTACACGGTGCCCTTCGGCAAATTCGGGTTGGCCGAACTGACGAACGCGGCGATCGCGGAAGCGTTCTGCGTCAATTGAGCCGCCGCCGCTTTCTTGCCCGCAGCGTTGCCTCGGAAGTTATTCGCGAACGCGGCCTGCATGTACGCCTTTACGGCGGAGTAGTGTCCTACGAACAACGTGGCGAACTTGTCGCCGGCGGCCTGGCCGTAGAACGGGGCGATCGACTGGCCTATGGCCTTGGCGTTCTTTTCGCCGTATTCGTCGGCTTCGCTGACGGCGCCTTTCTCCCCGAGCCTCGTCGCGATTACGAGCGACCGTACCCAGAAGATGTGGTTGATGTAGAGGTCTCGCAGAGCCATTTTCAGCGCGGCGACTTTGGCCGGATTCGGTTCGGCGGCCTGACTGTGCGCCGGGGGCAGTGTCGGAGCCAAGAGCATGCCCGCCACCACGAAGACGCCCACGATCGTCCGAAGCACCCGCATGATCCGTCCCTCCCTTTGCTCAACCCCTTTGCTCACCATCGGCACGGCCAACGCACCTCGGAGGCAGGCTACTCGTGTAGGGTCACGCGCGCGTCGGGAAAGGGTAACAATCCTGTCACCCCGTCCGGTCCGTTCGGACGTGAAACCCTTCAACGTCGAGCCGGGGCTCTCGAGGCCACCGCAGCAGGATGAGACGGTCGAATCCGTAGTATCCGGCGACCTTCCACGACATGATCAACAGGATCTCACCGATGATCATGAGGGGATTCAGGCTGACGGATCCCGCCATGAGATAGTTCCAACTCATGAACGTTCCGGCAAGCGCCGCTGCGCCGACCGCCGCGCCGGCGATCAGGGCGATGCCGACCGTCAACTCACCGTATGCGATCACCCGGCCCATGAACGGCGCCGCGTGACTGCCGAGCAGCCAGATGAGAAAATCACGGTACCAATCAAACGGCACTCGGGGCGGCCCGTGGTGCGGCACGATCACGGCGGTTTGCCAGAACCTTTGAATTGCGATTCCGCTTTGGACCCAGGCGGGATTGCCGACTTTGTGCAGGGATGCGGCGATCCACTGATACCCCACCCAGACCCTCAGGATGCCCCACAGCCAGGCCAGCTGCGTTGAGCTGAACAGCAGCTTGATGGCCAGAGGGTCGTCGAGATAGCGAACATTTCGCCCGGAAACGTTCACCGCGATTTCACGCATCGGCAGCACCGTCGGTTCTGTGCCCACGTCCGTTTTCGCCCACGTTGTCGCCCACGTTGTCGCTTGGTTTCCCCTCGGCTGTAACACCCCGGTCACAATCGTGTTACACACGCGTCACCCTCCCCGCCCCCGGCCGGCAACACCACCTCGCGGGGGTAGAAGTGCACTGGGCGGGAATCACAATAGGAGGCTCAACCATGTGGTACACGGCACGACGGATTCTGACTTTGACATTTCTGGCGGTGGTGATCTCGGTGGGGGCCGCGTCGGCGCAGTATAACGCGCCCGCGGCGCCGTCCGCGCCTGCGGCACCCGCGCCGTCCGCGCCCGCACCCGCGCCGTCCGCGCCCGCGACGGGCATGCCCGGTCCCACCGGCGTGTATCCGTTTGCGGTCAACGTGGCGTTCGCACCGGCAGGCTCCGGGCAGAAGGTCATCTTGACCGACGCACAGGGGATGACGCTCTACTATCTTCGGAACGAGTACTCGACGGCCACAATGTGCACGGGGACATGCGCCTCCGTGTGGCCGCCCGCGCTGGCACCCGCCGTCGCGATGGCTGATCCCGCGCTCAGCCCGGTGGTGGTGATCAACAACGTGAACGGTCCGCAAATGACGTACCACGGTCACTTGCTTTACCGGTTCTCGAAGGATGCGGCGCCGGGACAGCTCAACGGCGACGGCGCCGTCGACACGTGGGGAAGGTGGGCGGCTGCCACGCCGGACCTCTACTATCAGCCGTAAGTGCCGCGTTCGGGGGGAACGAAACGAAATCGGAGTAGGGAGTGAGATCGTGCCTCACTCCCTACTCGACCCTTTAGGTCAGCGTGTCGACGTCGTGGGGCATGCTCTCCCGGACGCCGGCGTCGGTCATGCGGATGAAGCGCGCGTTGGCCCGTAATTCCGCCACGGTGGTGGCGCCGCAGTAGCTCATTCCTGACCGCAGCCCGCCCACCAGCTGCGCGAGTACGCCCGCCACCCGGCCGCGGTACGGGACGAGCGCCTCGACGCCTTCGGGCACGATCTCCGAGAGCAGGTCGTCCTCCTGCGGCATGTCGCGCCGCTCCGCCGACGCCCACAAACTCGCCATGCCGCGATACAGCTTGAACTGGCGGCCGTTGCGGTTGACGCTCGCGCCGGGGCTCTCCTCGGTGCCGGCGAGCAGGTTCCCGAGCATCACCGTCGCGGCGCCCGCGGCGAGCGCCTTCACGAGATCCCCGGAGCCGCGGATTCCGCCGTCGCCGATCACGGGCACGCCGGAGCCGGCCGCGGCCTGCGCGCACTCGAGGATCGCCGTCAGCTGCGGCACGCCCGCGCCGGTGACCACTCGCGTCGTGCAGGTCGATCCCGGCCCCACCCCGACCTTCACCCCGTCCACGCCGCGGGCGATGAGGTCGCGCGTGCCCTCGGCGGTCGCGACGTTCCCCGCGATCAGCGGCACGTTGCCGCAGCGCTTCCGCACCGCCTCGATCGTCGCAAACGAGAGATCGGAGTGTCCGTGCGCGATGTCGATCACAAGCGTGTCGACCTCCGCGGCCACCAGCGCCTCCGCCCGCTCCAGGTAGTCCCCGCGCACGCCGATCGCGGCGCCGACGCGAAGGCGGCCCCGCGCGTCCTTGGTCGCTTGGGGAAAGCGGAGGCGGCTCTGGATGTCGCGGCTCGAGATGAGGCCGACGAGCCGGCCGGCCTGGTCGATGAGCGGCAGCTTCTCGATCCGGTGGCGGTGGAGGATCTGCTTGGCTTCCTCGACCGGCGTGCCGGCGGGCGCCGTGATGAGGCGCTCGCGCGGCGTCATCACGGTCGTGATCGGACGGCCGGCGGCGCCGTCCTCGAACAGCACGTCGCGCGCGGTCACGATGCCGAGGACCCGCCGCTCGCGGTCGATCACGAGGATGCCGGCCGAGCCGTGCTCGTCCATGAAGGCGGCGGCCTGGCCCACCGTGGCGTCCGGAGGCAGCGTGTACGGCGCGTCGATCACGACGCTCTCCGCCCGCTTGACGCGCCGTACCTCGGCCACGTGCTCCTCGACCGGCAGGAACCGGTGGATGATCCCGATGCCGCCCTCGCGGGCCATCGCGATCGCCATCGTCCCCTCGGTCACGGTGTCCATGCTGGCGCTGACGACCGGAATCGCAAGCTCGATGCCGCGGCACAACTGCGTGCGCGTGCTGACCTGCCGCCGCGTGCTCACCGTCGAGCGGTGAGGCACCAGCAGCACGTCGTCGAATGTCAGGCCGATCTCAAACGGTTCGGTCATACGTCGCCTCGCAGTCTCGGTCACCGGTTTCGCGTCCGATGCTATTATAAAAGGGTGAGAGGCGGTTCGTTCATCCCTTCCCGGTACGGCTCGATGCCCCCGCCCGGCGGGCGGCGCCGTGTCTTCGCCGCCCTGCGCCACCGCAACTTCCGTCTGTTTTTCATCGGCCAGTTCATTTCGCTGGTCGGCACGTGGATGCAGCGGATCGCGCAGGCGTGGCTGGTCCTGAACATCACCCACTCGCCGTTCCTGCTCGGCCTGGTCGGCGCGCTGCAGTGGCTGCCCGTGTTGTTCCTCTCGCTGGTGGGCGGCGTCCTGGCCGACCGCGTCAGCAAACGCTCCGTCCTCGTCGTCACCCAGAGCGCCCAGATGGGCCAGGCGTTCATCCTGGGCGTGCTGGTCCTGACCGGCACGATCCAGTACTGGCACGTCGTGGTGCTGGCCTGCGCGCTCGGCTTCACGTCGGCGTTCGACATCCCGACGCGCCAGGCGTTCGTGTTCGAGATGGTCGAGGGCGAGGACACGATGAACGCCGTCGCGATGAACTCGACCATCTTCAACGGGGCCCGGTTGTTCGGGCCCGCGGTCGCCGGCGTGGCCATCGGCACCCTCGGCATGGGCTGGGCGTTCATGGCGAACGGCGTGAGCTTCATCGCGGTGATCATCGCGCTCTTGATGATGAACGTCCGGCCGGTCGAGCCCATCACCAGCGGCGGCCTTCTCGACCATCTGCAAGAAGGCGTCGCGTACGTGCGGCAGACGCCCACCGCGCTGCAGGTGGTCGTGCTCGTCGCGTTGATGAGCGTCTTCGCGATGAACTTCAATATTCTCGTCCCGGTGCTGGCCAAGGACGTGCTCCACGAGGAGGCGGCGGGATTCGGCTTCCTTACGTCCGCCCAGGGCATCGGCGCGCTCATCGGGGCGCTGTGGGTCGCGTCGATCAGCCACCTCGGGCCGCGCCCCTCGCTGCTGCTCGGCGGCGCGGCGGTGCTGTCCGTCTCGAGTTTCCTGCTCGCCGACGCGCGGCACTTCGCGGTCGCCGCGGCGCTGCTCGCGATCGCCGGCGGCAGCATGGTGACGTTTACGGCAATGGCCAACACGAGCCTGCAGCTGACGGCGCCCGACCATCTGCGGGGCCGCGTCATGTCGGTGTACGCGATCGTCATGGGGGGAATGACGCCGGCGGGCGCCCTCGTCGCCGGCACTCTCGCGCAATTTTGGGGAGCCCCCGGCGCCTTCGCCGTGGCAGGGCTCGTCGGGATTCTGTCGGTATTGATGGTATGGCGCTGGCGCGCCGCGACGCGCCTCACGCCGGAGCCGATCGCGGGCGCGGCGCAGAACGACCGCGGCCGGCCGGATCGCGGCATGACCGCGGGCGACGGCGGCTTCGGACCGGCGCCGGCGGACGAGGAGTAAACGCGCACGAGGAGGCGGTGGGTATGGACCACGACGGCCACGAGCACGGTCACGAGCACGGCCACGCCCATCAGGTCGTGCCGTCGGACCTCGCGCTGCGCGTCAAGGCGCTCGAGTCTCTGCTGGTCGAGAAAGGTCTGGTGGATCCGGCCGCGCTCGATGAGGTCGTCGACACGTACGAGCGCAAGATCGGGCCGCGCAACGGGGCGCGCGTCGTGGCGCGGGCGTGGGCCGACCCCGCCTACAAACGGCGCCTGCTCACCGATGCGACCGCGGCGATGGCGGAGTTCGGCTACGGGGGCGCGCAGGGCGAGCACATGCTGGTGGTGGAGAATACGCCCGACGTGCACAATCTCGTCGTCTGTACGCTCTGCTCATGCTATCCCTGGTCGGTGCTCGGCCTCCCGCCCGTCTGGTACAAGTCCGCGGCCTACCGCTCGCGCGCGGTGATCGATCCGCGCGGGGTGCTGCGGGAGTTCGGGCTCGATCTACCGGAGCACGTCGAGGTCAGGGTATGGGACAGCACGGCCGAGCTGCGCTATCTCGTGCTGCCGGAGCGGCCGGCCGGCAGCGACGGCCTCAGCGAGGACGAGCTGGCCGCGCTGGTGACCCGCGACGCGATGGTCGGCGTCGCGAAGGTGACGTTGCCGGCCGCGGGCGCGCCCCGAGCATGAACGGCGTGCACGATATGGGCGGCATGCACGGCATGGGCCCGGTGCCCTACGAGCGCGACGAACCGGTGTTCCACGAACCGTGGGAAGCCCGGGTGTTCGCGCTCAACATCGGCATGCGGGCGTGGCGCAGGTGGAACATCGACGCCGGCCGCTACGAGATCGAGCTGATCCCGCCGGCGGAATACCTGCGCATGACGTATTATGAGCGATGGTTGGTCAGGCTGGTCGAACTGCTGGTCAAACGCGACCTGGTGACGCGGGACGAGATCGACGCCGGCGCCCCCGCGCCGGGCGCCCGCAAGGCGCAACCGGTCCTCACCGCGGAGCGCGTGGCGTCGGTCGTCCGAAACGGCGCCGCCGCGAGCCGCGACGTGCCCGCGGTCCCGCGCTTTGCGGTGAACCAGCGCGTCCGCGCGCGGACGATCAATCCGGCCGGCCATACGCGCCTTCCGCGGTACGTCCGCGGACGGACCGGCACAATCGCGCGCGACCACGGCGTCTACGTCTTTCCGGACACCAACGCGCTCTTCCAGGGCGAGAAGCCCCAGCACGTCTACTCGGTGCGGTTCACGGCGCGCGAGCTCTGGGGAGAGCAGGCGCCGCCGCGCGACGCCGTCTATCTCGATCTCTGGGACGACTACCTTGAGCCGGCCTGACGCCGGCGCGGAGCGCCTCGCCGCTCTGCCCTCGCTCCCCCGTGATGCCGGAGGCCCGGTGTTCGCCGAGCCGTGGCAGGCGCAGGCCTTCGCGCTCGCGGTCAGCCTCTCGGAGCAGGGCTACTTCACCTGGAAAGAGTGGTCCGCCGCCCTCGCGGACGAGCTCAAGGCCGCCGCAAACCGCGGCGAGCCGGACGACGGGTCACAGTACTATCGACACTGGCTCGCCGCGCTCGAGCGCCTCGTCACGGCCAAGGGGCTGACCGACCCGCCGGCGATGCTCGCCAGGAAAAACGCCTGGGCCGAGGCCTACCGCCGCACGCCGCACGGCAAGCCGGTCGAGCTGCGCGCCGCCGGCCCCCGATAGACCGGGGGCGGAATATTTCCAACGCCCCGTCCGATCCCTTGTTAGACTGGTGACAATTTCGCGGGAGAGGGAGGCCCATGCGGCTTCGCACCGGCACGCGCGACATAGGCCCATGGGCGGCCCGGGCTGCGGTTCTGCTGATGGCCGGCGCGCTGGCCGGCTGCGGCCCCCGAGCCCGCGGCCAAAACCCGGCCGCGGCGGCGTTCCCGCCGCCGGCCGTCATCGTCACCGAGGCGATTCAGGCCACCGTCCCCATCTACGAAGAGGCGGTCGCGCAGACCGTCGCGGTGCAAACCGTCGCGCTGCGGGCGCAGATCGCCGGCACCCTCGAGCAGGTGTTGTTCAAGGAAGGCACCGCGGTCAGACGCGGTCAGACCGTGTTCATCGTCGATCAGCGGCCGTTCGTCGCGGCCCTGCAGTCCGCCCGGGCGCAGCTCGCGACCGCCCGCGCCAACCTGAATCAAGCCCTCGAGCAGGTCGCGCTGCGGCAGGCGCAGGCGCAGCTCGCCGCGCTCAAGGCGACGCTGGCCAACGCGCAGGTCCAGGTCAAGCGAGACCAGTACCTGGTGGCCCAAAAGGCCATCGCGCAGGAGCAGCTCGACAACGACGAGACGGCGATGAAGGCCGCGGCCGCGAACGTGGACGCGCAGGAGGCGGTGGTCAAGAACACCGCACTGTCCACCCAGACCGGGATCGAGCAGGCCCGGGCCGGCGTGCAGCAGGCGGACGCCGCCGTGACGCAGGCGCAGCTCAACCTGGGCTACACCACCGTCCAGGCGCCCCTCGACGGGATCATCAGCCTCCTCAACGTCGACCAGGGCAACCTCGTCGCCGTGAACCAGCAGCTCGCCACCCTCACGGCCGTGGATCCGATCATCGCCCAGATGTCCCTCAGTGAGGTTACCTTCCTCGATCTCGCCAAGCGCGCGGCGGCCGCCAACGGGCGGCCCGGCGCATCGGCGCCGGCGGCGCTCGGGTTTCAGCTCGTCCTGCCCGACGGCACCGTCTATCAGCATCCCGGCACGTTCCGCGCGGTCAACAACGCCGCGAACCCGCAGTCGGGGACCATTCTGGTCCAGGCGGCGTTCCCGAACCCGGAGCGCCTCCTGCGCGCGGGCATGTACGCGCGGGTGCGCGTGCGGACGCAGGACCGGCCCAACACCGTGCTCGTGCCGCAGAGCGCGGTCCAAGAGACGCAGGGCACGAGAACCGTTTTCGTCGTGGGTTCGGACAACTCGGTAGTGCTGCGAACGATTACCGACGGCGGAGCCTACGGTCCCTTCTTCGTCGTGCTCGACGGCGTCCGCCCCGGTGAGCGCGTGATCGTGGAAGGCATCCAAAAAGTCCGGCCGGGCGCGAAGGTGTCGCCGACGGTGCAGCCGGCGCCGCCCCTGCCCTCCGGGTCCTAGATGCTCAGTCAGTTCTTCATCCACCGTCCGATCTTCGCGATGTCGATCGCGATGCTGCTCGTGCTGGTCGGCGCGCTCTCGTACGCCGGCCTCCCCCGCGAGCAGTATCCGAGCATCAGCCCGCCGACGGTGACGGTCCAGACCACGTACGTCGGGGCGAGCGCCGCGGTCGTCGCGCAGAACGTCGCGGTGCCGATTGAAGAAGCGGTCAACGGCGTGTCCAGCGCGCTGTACATGCAGTCCCAGAGCACCGCGTCGGGGCAGTACACGCTCACGGTCACGTTCGCGCTCGGCACCAACCCGGACATCGACGCGGTCGCCGTGCAGAACCGGGTGAGCCAGGCCACGGGCAACCTCCCCGCCGCGGTCAACAGCTTCGGCGTCACGGTCCGGAAGGCGTCGCCCAACTTCCTGATGGGCTTCGCCCTGTACTCGCCGCAAGACAGCTACGACCCCGCGTTCCTGGCCAACTACGCGCTGATCCACGTCGTCGATCCGCTGCTGCGCGGACCGGGGGTCGGCAACAGCCTCGTCTTCCCGTCGCGCAGTTACGCGATCCGGGCGTGGCTCCGGCCGGACGCGCTCGGCGCGCTCGGCCTCACCGTAGGCGACGTGACCTCGGCGCTCACGGCGCAGAACTCGGTCGCCCCCGGCGGCCTCCTCGGCGAGCCGCCGCAGACCAACCAGAACACACAGTTCCAGTACACCGTGAACACCAACAGCCAGCTCGCCGATCCGAGCCAGTTCGGCCGGGTCGTCGTCAAGACGCTCGCCGACGGCAGCGTGGTCCATCTGAGCGACGTCGCGCGCACGGAACTGGGCGCCCAGGACTACGTGACGTACGGCTACTGGAAGGCCCACCCCGCCGCGCTGGTCCTGTTGCTGCAGAGTCCCGGGTCCAACGCCCTGCAGGCGTCCCAGGCGGCGCGGGCCACGATGACCCAGCTCGTGAAGACGTTTCCGCCCGGCATCACGTACGACGTCATCTTCGACACGACGAGCTTCATCACGGCGGCGCTCGGCGACGTGCAGCGGACGCTGCTGCAGGCGTTCCTGCTCGTGCTGCTCGTCGTGTTCGTCTTCCTGGGCACCGCGCGCGCGTCGCTCATTCCGATGCTGACGGTCCCCGTGGCGCTGATCGGCGCGTTCGCCGCCTTCGGCGCGCTCGGGTTCACCATCAACATCCTCACGATGTTCGCGCTGATCCTGGCGATCGGGCTCGTCGTAGACGACGCGATCGTCGTGGTCGAGGCGGTCGAGCGCCACATCGAGGAGGGCAGCACCCCGGTCGCCGCGGCCGAGCAGGCGATGCGCGAAGTCTCGGGGCCGGTCATCGCAATCGCGCTGGTGCTGGACGCGGTCTTCGTCCCGACCGCGTTTATCGGCGGCATCACCGGACAATTGTACCGGCAGTTCGCGCTGACCCTCGCCGCGTCCGTGACGATCTCGGCCTTCATCGCGCTGACCCTCACGCCGGCGCTCTGCGCGCTGCTGCTGCGCGGCCGCGCGCCGGCGCGCAACCCGCTCGGACGAGGCCTCGCCGCGTTCAACGCCGGCTTCCGCCGGGTAACGAACGCGTACATCGGCGGGGTGCGCCGCGCGATCAGGATCCGGTGGGCACTGCTCGGTCTCCTCGTCCTGATCGGCTTTCTCACGTTGCAGCTGCTCAGAATTCTGCCGTCGACGTTTGTGCCGATCGAGGACCAAGGGTTCTTCGTGTCGGCGTTCCGGCTGCCGGACGGCGCCTCCCAGGCGCGCGCGGAGGCCGTCGCCCGCAAAGCGATCCAGGCGGTGCTCCAGATCCCCGGCGTCACCGGGGTCGCGACGGTCGGCGGCTACGACGTGCTGACCCAATCGATCAATTCGAACACGTTCGCGATGTTCGTCCTGCTCAAGCCGTGGGACCAGCGGCGGACTCCGGACACGCAGCTCTTTCCGATTCTGATCCGCGCGAACCGCGCCTTCGCCGGCTTTCCCGAGGCCGTCGGCTTCGCCTTTCCGCTGCCGCCGCTGCCGGGCGTCGGCAACACCAACGGATTCCAGTTCATGCTGGAGGACCTGAACGGCAGCGGCGACCTCAACCGTCTGGCCCAAACGACACAAAGCGTGCTCGCCGCGGCGGCCCGCCACCCCGAGGTCACCTCGCTGTCGACCGGGTTCAGCACGAACGTCCCCCAGTTCAACGTTGAGGTGAATCGGGAAAAGGCCGGCACGTTCGGCGTCGCGGTGGACAGCGTCTTCCAGAGCGTCGGGGCGTTTCTCGGCGGGCTGCCGGTCAACAATGTGAACCTCTTCGGCCGCGTCTACAAGGTCATGATTCAGGCGGAGCCGGCGTACCGGATGACGCCGAGCGCGATCGGCGGACTCTACGTCCGCAACAGCAGCGGGGGCATGGTGCCGTTGAGCACGCTGGCCACCGTCACCCCCGGCACGGGCCCCAACCTGGTCACGCGCTACAACGGCTACTACGCAGCGGAGGTCGATGGGCAGGCGCCGTTCGGGGCGAGTTCGGCGCGGGCGATCACCGCGATGGAATCCGTCGGCACCACGTTGCCGGCCGGCTACGGGTACGAGTGGACCGGGCTCGCGCTCCAGGAGAAGCTCGCCTCCGGCGCGCAGGCGCTGATCTTCGTCCTCGCGCTCGTGCTGGTCTTTCTGCTCCTCGCCGCGCTGTACGAGAGCTGGAACATCCCGCTCAGCGTCATCCTCGGCGTGCCGCTCGCGGCGTTCGGGTCGCTGCTCGCCGTTCTGCTGCGCGGCCTCTTCTTCCGCGACGTCCAGAGCGATGTGTACGTGCAGATCGGGCTGGTCATGCTGGTCGGGCTGGCCGCGAAGAACGCGATCCTGATCGTGGAGTTCGCGAAGGAGCGGCACGAGAAAGACGGCCTCTCGATCCAGGACGCCGCGGTCGCCGGCGCGCGGCTGCGCTTCCGCCCGATTCTGATGACCTCGCTCGCGTTCATCTTCGGGGCGCTGCCGCTGGTGTTCGCCTCCGGCGCCGGCGCCAACTCGCGCCACTCGCTCGGCACCGGCGTGGTCGGCGGGATGACCATGGCGACGGCGCTGGGTGTGTTCTTCATTCCGGTGCTGTACGTGCTCGTGTCCGGCCGGGACCGCCGCCGCGATGTTCGGCGTACGGCGGAAGCGTCCGCCGGCCCAGCAGGGCCGGAGTAACCTCAACGGGCGTCCGCCAGCCGGGCCACCAGCGCCCGTTGCTCCGGCCCAAACCACGGCGAAGCGCCCGCCGCGGCGTTTTCGACCGCATGGGCCGCACTCGACGTCGCCGGAATGGCGACGTGGCAGCGGCGATCGCTCAAGATCCATTTCAACAGCGCGTGCGCCCACGTCGTGACGCCGAAGTCGCGAAGCGGCGCGAGCGCGGCCGCGTCCGGCGCCCGGCGCATAAGGGTACGCTCCCCGAACGGCCGCATCACGACGACGCCGAGCCCGAGATCGGCCGCGCGCGGCAGGATCTCGCGCTCGACGTCCCGCTCGAGCGGGTTGTAGGGCACCTGGATCGCCGCGATCCGCCCGGTGTCCATCACCCGCCGCAGCTCGCCGAACGACGACGGACTGTAGTGCGTCGCGCCGATCGCCCCCACCTTGCCCTCGTCGCGCAGGCGCTCGAGCACCGGTAGGTGTTCCCGCCAGGCCACCAGATTGTGGATCTGGTACAAATCGACGCGTCCGCCGAACCACCCGAGGGCGCGCTCGATCTGCCGCCGGCCCTCGGCGGGCGAGTCCGTCCAGACCTTGGTGAAGACCAGGACGTCCGGGCGGTGCGGCGCGAGCGCGGCGCCGAGGACACGCTCGGCTTCGCCGTACATCGGCGACGAGTCGAACACCCGGGTGCCGGCGCGGGCCGCCGCCTCGACGACCTGATGCGCGTTGCGCTCGGGACCGGCGCCCCGCACGTCGAACGTGCGCCACGTCCCCATCCCGATCACGGGGACCCGCACCCCCGCCGTGCCGAGTGTGCGCTCCTCCACGGCCCTAGACCCGAAGGTACCACGGAACCGTCATCACGCTGATCCGCTCGTTCCGCTTCAACACCAGGAGCGCCCGCAGCAATTCGGCTCTTTGATTGTGCAGCGGGTAATGGTACCAGTGCGGCTCGACCAACTCGGGAATCAGCACCACGATCTGGCGGTCCGACTGTACGGCTTCCACCCTCGCGATGTACTCGAGGATCGGCAAGATGACGTACCGGTACGGCGACGGCAGCACGACGAGGCGCGGGACCGGGAGGCCGGCCCGTTCCGCCGGTTCTTCGACGAGCCGGGGCCACTGCCGCCGAAGCGTCTCCGGCGTCTCGTCGGCGTCCACGTGCACGACGTGTACGTCGGGCGACATGTTCATCGCGAAGTGCAGCGCCTTCTCCGCGACCTTGTCCCAGCCCGCGACCGGCAGCACGACGATCGGTGGCTGGAGCCGCTGGATGTCGAGCGGCTTCGACGTGCCGACCTCCGCCCCAACCCGGCGGTAGTGGCGGTGGATGGCCAGCATCAGCGCGACGAGTCCCGGAATCAACACCACCGTCACCCACGCGCCGGCCGTGAACTTGGCGACCACCACGACGACGACGGTGACCGCGGTGGCGGCGGCGCCCAGGCCGTTCACCAGCATGCTGACCTTCGCGTGCGGGCCTCCGATCCGGCGCCAGTGCACGACCATGCCCGCCTGCGACAGCGTAAACGCGAGAAAGGCCCCGACGGCGTAGAGCGGGATCAGCCGGTCGGTCACGCCGTCGAACACGATCAGCAGCAGGGCGCACAGCGCCGCGAGCGCGTAGATGCCGTAGGAGTAGACGAGCCGGCGGCCGCGCAGCGCCGCGGCCTGCGGCAGATAGCGGTTCACCGCGACGGCCCGGCAGACGCGCGGGAAGTCCGCAAACGCGGTGTTCGCCGACAGCACCAGCACGGACAGGATCGACGCCATCGCAACGTAGTAAAACACGCCCCGGCCCGCGACCGCCGCCAGGAGCAGCGACAGCACGCTCTGGTACCCTTCTTCTCCCGGCATCGTCGCGCCAATGTGGTAGACCCGCACGAGATACGCGATGCCGGCCAGCATCAGGATCAGGATCGCGATGATGATGGTCAGCGTGCGCTGCGCGGTCTGCACCACCGGCTCGCGAAACGCCCGCACGCCGTTGCTCACCGCCTCCACGCCGGTCATGGCGGTGCAGCCGTTGGCAAACGCCTGCAGCAGCAGCCACGCGCCCAGCGCTTCCACGGGCGGCCGGAGCGGCGGCGGGGCGACGACTGCGGCGGGATGGCCCCCGCTCAGGATCGTCTTGAGGACGCCGACGCCGATGGCGCCGAGCAGGCTCGCGATGAACAGGTATGTCGGCAGCATGAACACCGAACCGGCCTGGCGCACGCCGCGCAGGTTAACGACCGTGATCCCGGCCAGGATCAGCAGGCACAGGCCCAGGGTGTGCCGCTGCAGGGACGGGACGGCGGACACGAGCGCGCCCACCCCGGCCGAAATGCCCACAGCGGCGGTGAGCACGTAGTCGATCAGCAGCGCCGCGGCCGCGAGCAGCCCGGCCTTGGCGCCGAGGTTCGCGCGGGCGACCGTGTAGGAACCGCCCCCGGTCGGGTACGCCGCGATCGTCTGGCGGTACGAGAAATAGACGATCGCGAGCAACACGATGATGCTGGCGCTGATCGGCGCCATGTAGGCAAGGCCGGCGGCGCCGAGCGGAATGAGCAGCGTGAGCGCGGCCTCCGGACCGTACGCCGCGGAGCTCAGCGCGTCGAGCCCGAAAATCCCGATGCCGCTGCCGGCGCCGACCCGCTCGGCGCGTTCTTCGGACGTCGCGAGCGGCTTTCCAAGAAGAACATCGGCCAGGGACATCAGCGCAGGCAATTCAGCAGGCGCGGGGCGAAGCCTCCTCGGGAAATGACGCCGATGCCCGGGAGGGACAGACGATGAAGCGTGAAGACGTCGCGGTTCGGGGGATGCATAAGACCACCGGCTACTCGCACGCGGCGAAGGCCGGCGGCCTCGTCTACGTGGCGGGGCAGATCGCGCAGGACATCGAGGGCAACCTGGTCGGCCGCGGCGACATCGAGGCGCAGGCGGTGCAGATCTTCGAGAACCTCAAGACCGTGCTCGCCTCCGCCGGCACGACGCTCGATCAGGTCGTAAAGCTCACAACCTTCGCGACCAGCGTCGTGTATCGTCAGAAGATCGCCGAGGTGCGCGCGCGGTACTTCGGCAACTACTTTCCGCCGAACACCTTCCTCGTCGTGGCCAGCCTCGCCACGCCGGACTACCTGCTCGAGATCGAGGCCGTGGCGGCTTGTCCCTGACGGATCTTGGGGAGACGCGCGATGGCGCAGATTCGCCGCATCGTTGAGAGCGACTTCGCAGCGGCGCACGGCCTGCTCGATCAGCTGATGCCGGCCGCCGTGGACCTCAGGCGGGCCATCTGGAACGATACCCTGGCCCACGGCAATTACGCCGCCTGGATCGCGGAGCTCGGCGGCCGGCCCGCCGGCTTCGTGGACCTCTTCGTCTTTCCCGACCTCGCGCACGGCCGCAACATCGCCCTCGTCAACAATCTCGTCGTGGACGAGCGGTTCCGGCGGCGCGGGCTCGGCGAGGAACTGCTGCAGCAGGCGATCACCCACTGCAGGCTCCACGACGTCGTGGAGCTGCACCTCTGGACCGAAGCGAACAACACTCAGGCGCAACGCCTGTACGAACGGACCGGCTTTGTCCGGCGCGCGGTCCTCATGGAGCTCGAGATGTGACCGGGAATTCCGTCGCCCCATAGCGCGGAGGGCTCATGGCCGCACCCGACACGGTTACGTTCGATTGTTACGGTACGCTCGTCGACTTCGATCTGGACCGCGTGACGCGGGACATCCTAAAGGAGCGCCTGCGGATCGACGGAGTCGACGAAGCGGAGTTTCTGCGCGACTTTCGCGTGATGCGGTTCCAGGCCGTGCTGGAAGAGTACCGGCCGTACAGAGACCTGCTCCGGGCAACCCTGGAACAGGCGATGCGGCTGCACGGCATGCCCTACCGTGGGCAGGACGGAGACGCGCTGGTTGCCGCCGTTCCCACGTTTGGCCCCTTCCCTGAAGTCCCGGGCGTCCTCGCGAGGCTGAAGCGACAGTACCGCATCGCGATCATCTCCAACACCGACGACGACCTCATCACAGGCAACGTTGAGCGGATCGGCGTCGGCTTCGACTTCGTGATCACGGCCGAGCAGGCACGGGCCTACAAACCGCAACGCGAGGCGTTCGACTTTGCCCTCCGCACGGTCGGCCGGGCGGCCGGCGAGGTAATCCACGTCGCGCAGGGATTCGAGTACGACATCATCCCGACGCACGGGAGCGGCATGCGCCGCATCTGGATCAATCGCAGCGGCCGGCGCGGCAGCAGCGCCGTCATGCCGTACGAAGAGCTCCCCGACATGTCCCGGCTGCCCGCGCTGCTCGGGCTTCCGTCGTCGTGAAGGACGTCCCCTACTGGATCGATACGGCGCCGGATTTCCCGGATCGCGCGGAGCGACCGCTGCCCGACGAGGTCGACGCCGCCATCGTCGGGGGCGGCATCACCGGCCTGAACGCGGCGATCGCGCTCGCGCGCAAGGGCGCCGCGGCCGTCGTGCTGGAGCAGGGCCGATTTGGGTCGGGCGCCGCGGGACGAAACGGCGGTATGTGCACCACCGGCGTCTCGGTCGGACCGGCGACGGCGGTGAAGCGGTACGGGCTCGCCGCCGCCCGAGCCTATCACAACGCCTACCGGGACGCCGTCGACTTCGTCGAATCGCTTGTACGGACGGAAGGGATCGACTGCGATTTCCGGCGCGCCGGCCGGCTGAGCGTTGCATTTCGACCGTCGCACCACGAACATCAACGCGCCACACAGAAGCTGTTGGCCGAGCAGTTCGGCCACGAGACGATCCTGATCAGCCCCGCCGACCTTCGAGCGGAACTCGGGTCCACGTACTACCACGGCGGCCTGCTCGATCCGCTGAGCGCCGGACTGCACCCCGGCAGGTACGTACGAGGACTTGCCGAGGTGGCGGAGCGGTCGGGGGCGCGGCTGCATGAGAAGACGAAAGTCACCGCGGCGCGGCGAGGACCGAACGGCCGCTACCATATCGCCACGCCGCGCGGGCGGCTCTCCGCCCGGCAGGTCTTGCTCGCGACAGACGCCTACACCACCGGCATCTTTCCGAAACTGCAGCGGCGCATGGTCGTGGTCGGCAGCTTCATCGTCGTGACGGAGCCCCTCGGCGACGAACTCGCGCGGGAGATCATCCCGCGCGGGCGGATGGTGGTGGACACCAAGAACATTGGTCACTACTTCCGGCTGACGCCGGACAACCGGCTGCTGTTCGGCGGACGGGCCCGCTTCGCCCTGTCCAACCCCGCATCTGACCGCAAGAGTGCCGCGATTCTCCATCGCGACATGATGACCGTTTTTCCGCAGCTCGCCGGAACGCGGATCGATTACGTGTGGGGCGGTCACGTCGGCTTTCCCGTCGACCGGATGCCGCACGCCGGCCAGATGGACGGCCTGTTTTACTCGATGGGATATTCGGGCCACGGGGTGCAAATGGCATCGCTCATGGGCGCGAAGATGGCCGAAATTATGGACGGACATCCCGAGGCCAATCCGTGGCGAGACCTGAAGGCCCGGGCATTTCCGACCTATGGCGGCACCGCCTGGTTCCTGCCGTTCGTCGGCGCGTACTATGGGCTCAAAGACCGGTTGGGCTGAGCCCGGTCCGCGGCGGATGATGAAACAACCCGAGGCTGTTCGGACGTGCTAACTTTGAACTGACGAAGGACGCGCGGAGGAACCGCACCATGAAAGCGACGTGGCAAGGTCAGGTCATCGCGCAGAGCGATCACACCCTCGAAGTAGGCGGGTACTGGTACTTCCCGAGGGATGCGGTGCGTATGGACATGCTGCGGGCGACCCCCAAGACCCCGCACGATCAGGAGTGTCCGCACGGCGTGCAGTTCTATGACGTGGTCGCCGGCTCGGCATCCAGTCCGCGGGCGGCATGGTCGTACGAAGCGCCGCGGGACTCGATGAGGAAGGTCGACCATTGGATCGGGTTCTGGGAGGACGTCGAAGTCGGCTAGTCTCCGTCCCCCTCAGCCCACGAAACCGTGGGCCTCGCGGCGGGGATCGATCCCGAGGGACCGTACGCCGGTCACGGGATCGATTCCGATCATCTTTGCGCTCCCGGTCGTGACGGGGCCCGCGCCTTCGACCGACAGCTCGGCCCAGTCCGGGAGCACGGTCACGTCGTAGCCGGCCTCCCGCAGCGCCGCTCGAGCCCGTTCGGACAGCCGGCCTTCGACGAACATCGCCGAGAGCGACTCGTAGTGCAGGGCGCCGCCGACGAGAAACCGCGGCGCCTCGACGGCCTCCTGCGGCGAGAAGCCGAAGTCGAGCAGATTCGAGAGCACCTGCACGTTCGTCTGGACCTGGCTGTGCCCGCCCGGCGTTCCGCCGAGTGCGACGAGCGCGCCGTCGCGCGTCGCCATGTAGGTGTGCAGCGTATAGACCGGCGTCTTGCCGCCGGCGATCGCGTCCGGGTGATCGGGCCGGGCGCCCGCGGAGTTGAGGCGACCGTTGACGATAATGCCCGTGCCGGGGATGACGATGCCGGCGTCCGTCCAGAGGCTCTGGATCATCGAGACGGCGTTCCCCGACGCGTCCACGACCGAGAGCGCCGTCGTATCGCCCGCCCGCTCGCCGAGCGCCGGGGCGGGGGGCCGGCGGGCGAGTCCCGCGCGGATCTCGTCGAGACGGCCGGACGACAGCACGCGCTCGAGCGTGAAACCGGTGGACGGCGGATCGCCGAACCACCGATCCCGGTCTTCGAACGCCTGCCGGATGGCGCCGGCGAGCGCCAACACCCGGTCCAGCGCATCGTACCCCGCATCGCGCAGATCGACGCCGTCCAGGGCGCTCAGCACCTGGGCGAGCATCCATCCCTGCGACATCGGCGGCTGCGTGTGGATCGCGTGACCGCGGTACGCACCCCGCACCGGTTCCCCCCACCTCGCGCCGTACGACGCGAGGTCGCCCGGGGTCATCACCCCGCCCAGTTCGCCGAGGCCGTGCACGAACGCGGCCGCGAGATCGCCGTCGTAGAAGTCCCGCGCGCCGTCCCGCGCCAGCCGCCGGAGGGTGCGCGCAAGGTCGCGCTGCCGGAACACCGTCCCCGGGACAGGCGGCCGGCCTCCCGGCAGCAGCAGCGCCGCCGCCGCGGGGTTGGCGGCGTACTTGTCGCGATACTTTGCGATCCAGGCGCTGAGCGACTCGTACATCGGAAAGCCGCGGTCCGCGAGCTCAACGGCGGGCTGCAGGACGTCGGCCCACGACAGGGTCCCGAAGCGTTCCAGCGCCTGCGCCCATCCGTCGAGGATCCCCGGCACCGTGGACAGCAGCGGCCCGCGGTCGGGCACGCCGCGCGGAAACCGCTCCAGGCCGACCGCCGCGGGCGCCGGACCTCCGGCGTTGAGGGCGCTCACGCCGCGGGACGGCGCGTCGTAGATCAAGAAAAATCCGTCGCCGGCCACGCCGCACATATGCGGCCGAACGACCGCCACCGCGGCCGCCGTGGCGACGGCCGAGTCGACGGCGTTCCCGCCGCGGTCGAGGATCCGCGCTCCCGCGGCGACGGCGAGCGGATGCCCGGCGACGATCGCGCCGCCCGTTCCGCGGATCGGCCGGTATCGTGTCGCCCGCATCCCGCCTCCCGCGCCTACGGGGCCAGCCATGCCGTCCGGAGACGCATCATCCCATCCGGCACCTGGACGAACCCGTGCAGGCGCGTCGACACGAGCTTGTACTCCTTCGGAAAGAACAGCGGCACGTAGGGGACGTCGTCGGCGAGAATCTCGCTCGCCTGCCGGTACGCGCGCCGGCGCTGGCTCATGTCGTTCAGATAGCGTGCGGCGTCGAGGATGGTCTGCATCTTGTCGCCGGTGTAGCCGACGTAGTTGAAGGCCCCGATGCCGGACTGCGTCACGAACGGGTAGATGTCGAAATCCGGGTCCGGCCGGCCGCTCCATTCGATGACGCCGGACTGCGCCTGGATTTTCGTCACGTCGCTGACAAACGTGCCCTGCTCCTCGGTCTGGATCTTGGCGTGGATGCCCGCGTCCTCGGCCATCGCCTGGATCGCCTGGGCCAGCGCCACGCGCTGCTGGCCCGGCAGAATGATCAACGTAAACTCGAAGCCGCCGGGGTGGCCCGCGGCCGCGAGCCGCTCCTTCGCGGTGGCGATGCTGCGGGGCGGCAGCTTGAACGCCGGATCGTACGCCGCGGTGCCGTTCGGGAACAGCGAGTACGCCGGATAGGCGGCGCCCTGCAGCACGACGTTGGCGATCGCGTTGCGGTCGATCGTCGCCGCGAACGCCTGCCGCAGCAGCTTGTTGTCGAACGGCGGCTTGGTCACGTTCAGGGACAGCGCCGTCCATGCCATCGCGCCGCGCTCGATGATCTTGAACCGCGCGCCCGGCGCCGCCGCCTGCTGCGTGAGCGTCCGGACCTGGGGCAGCGGAACGAGATTGATGATGTCCACGTCGCCCGACTTGAGGTTCGCCACCCGGGCGTTGTCGTCGGTGATCGGCCGGAAGACGACCTCGTCGACGTAGGGCTGGCCCTTCACCCAGTAGTCGGGATTGCGTCGCAGGGTAAGGTGATCTTGGGGCACGCGCTCTACGTACGCGAACGGCCCCGTGCCGACGGGGTGCTGCGCGAAGTTCGTCCCGGCGGCCCGCGCGGCGGCGGGCGACACCATCATCCCTGCGCGGTCGGTCAGCACGTAGAGGAGCGGGCTGTACGGTCGCTCGAGCGAGATCGCGACCGTAGACGGATCGGGCGCCGCGACGCCGGTGACCGGCCGGATCTCGCTGCGGCGCACCGACGGAAACTTCGGGTCGAGCATCCGCTCGAAATTGTACTTCACCGCCTCCGCGTTGAAGGGCGTGCCGTCGTGAAACTTGACGCCCTGGCGGAGCTTGAACGTCACGGTCCGTCCGTCGGGGGAGATCGTCCACGAGGTCGCAAGCATCGGGACGACCGCGAGGTTCGCGTCGGTGTCGACCAGCTTGTCGTACAGGTTCTGATAGACCTGGCGGTCGACGGCGGAGCCCGACAGGTGCGGATCCATCGTCGGCGGATCGGCGTCGAGGCCCGCCCGCAGCGTGCCTCCGCGCCGCGCGCCCTGCGCCGACGCCATCGTGAGCAGGCCGCCGAGCAGCGCGGCAGCCACCACCAGCGCACAGCCTCTCCCCATCCCGCGCACTGCCATCCCTCCCCCCTCACGCCCGGAACGCCCGCGGCGCGAGGCGCCGCGGGGCCGTGGCGCGCCGTGCCGTCAGACGTACCGGTGCGCGACGACCTTGGGCTGCAGGAAGTTGAGCAGGTAGTCCGGTCCGCCGGCCTTGCTGTCCGTCCCCGACATGTTGAAGCCGCCGAACGGATGCGAGCCGACCATGGCGCCGGTGGACTTGCGGTTGAGATAGAGGTTGCCGCACATGAACTCGCGGCGAGCCTTCGCGAGTTTCGCCGGGTTGAGCGAGTACACCGAGCCGGTGAGACCGAAGGCGGTGCCGTTCGCGATCCGCAGCGCGTCGTCGAAGTCGCGCGCGGGGATCGCGGCGACGACCGGCCCGAAGATCTCCTCCTGAGCGATGCGCGCCTCCGGCGCGACGTCGACGAACACGGTCGGCGCGATGTAGAAGCCGCCGTCGCGGGCCCGGCCGCCGCCGACCGCGAGCCTGCCTTCGCGCCGTCCGACCTCGACGTACTCGAGGATCTTGCGCTCAGCCGCCGCGTTGATGACCGGACCGACCGGAAAGTTCTCCGGCCCGGGGCCGACCTCGAGCGCGCGGGCGCGCTCGACGATCATTTCCGTCACACGGCCGTACGCGCCGGGGGTGGCGACGACGCGCGACGCGGCCGAGCACTTCTGTCCCTGGTAGCCGTAGCCCGACGCGACGATCCCGGCGACCGCGGCGTCGAGATCCGCCTCGTCGTCCACGATGATCGCGTTCTTGCCGCCCATCTCGGCGATGATGCGCTTGAGCCAGATCTGGCCCGGCGGCGTCTTCGCCGCCTGCTCGAAGAGGTGCGTCCCCACTTCCTTGGAGCCGGTGAAGGCGATCATCCGGACCTTCGGGTGGTTGGCGAGCGCCTCACCGACCACGCCGCCGGACCCAGGGATCATGTTGAGCACCCCGGGCGGCAGCCCGGCGTCCCGCAGCGCGTCTGCGATCTGGTACGCGGTGGCCGCGGAGTCGCTCGCCGGCTTCATGACGACGGTGTTGCCGGAGACGATCGCCCCGAGCGTCATCCCCGTCGGAATCGCCAGCGGGAAGTTCCAGGGCGAGATCACGGCGACGACGCCGAGCGGGATGTACTGGTACTCGCTCATCTCGCCGACGAGCGGCGGGAGCGCGGGGCCCTGCGCGTACCGGAGAATCTCGCGCGCGTAGTACTCCGTGAAGTCGATGGCCTCGGCCACGTCGCCGTCCGCCTCGGACCAGTTCTTCCCGACCTCGTAGGACATCCACGCCGCGGCCGTGAGCCGCCGGCGCCGCAGGATCGCCGCGGCGCGGAGGAAGAGCGCGCACCGCTCCTCCGCCGGCACCAAGCGCCACGACTCGTACGCGCGGAGCGCCGCCTGCACCGCCTGCTCGACGTGGTCCCCCGAGGCCTGCTGCACGACGGCGACCGTCTGATCCGCCTGGGACGGATTGATCGACCGAAATGTGGCGCCCGACCGGACCTCACGTCCGTCGATGATCAGCGGAAATTCACGGCCGAGCTGCGAGGTAACGCCGCGAATGGCCTGCTCCATCGCCTGCCGCGCGGCGGATTGGGTGAAATCGGTCAGCGGTTCGGTTTGAAACGGCGTGACGGTCATCATCGGAGCACCCCCGGGTATCCCGTGCCGGCCGGCGGGCTAGACCCGCGCGGCGTACGGCGACAGCGCCTTCGCGATGCGGTCGACGCCTTCCCGGATGCGGTCCATCGAGGTGGCGTAGGAGACGCGCAGGAACCCCGGGGCCTCGAAGGCCTCCCCGGGCACCAGCGCCACGTGTGCCTCGTCGAGCAGCCGCTCGGCGAGCGCGAGGGAGGTCGCCGGCGCCCCGGCGCGGCCGAGCAGCTCCTGGACGTCGGGAAAGGCGTAGAACGCGCCGCGCGGCATCCCGCAGCGAACGCCCGCGATCTCGTTGAGCCGGCCGACGACATAGCGGCGGCGGCGGTCGTACTCCGCGACCATCTCCTTGAGGTCGACGTGCGCCGTCAGCGCGTGCAGCGCGGCCTTCTGCGAGATCGAACTCGGGTTGCCGGCGAGATGGCCCTGGAGGTTAGTGATCCCGTCGGCGATCGGGCGGGGCGCGGCCGCGAAGCCGATCCGCCACCCCGTCATCGCGTAGGTCTTCGACATCGAGTTCAGCAGCACGATGCGGTCCCGCGCCGCGGGCCACGCACCCGGGACGCAGATATGGTGGGCGCCGTCGTACACCATGCTCTCGTAGATCTCGTCGCTCAGCAGGTAGAAGCCGTGCCGGTCCGAGAGGCGTACGATGGCGTCGAGCGTCTCGCGGTCATAGACGGCGCCGGTCGGGTTGTGCGGCGAGGTGAGGATGATCGCGCGGGTGCGCGGCGACACCAGCGCCGCGACGCGGTCGGGCAGCGGCTGCCAGCCGGCGGCGGCGTCGGTCGGCACGAACACCGCCTTCGCGCCCACGAGCCGCACCTGCTCGGAGTACGACACCCACGCCGGAATCGGAATCAGCACCTCGTCGCCGGGCTCGCAGATCGCCTGCAGCGTGTAGTACAGCGCCGGCTTCCCGCCGGCCGTGATGACGATCTCCTCGGCGGCGTAGGACGCGCCGTAGGTCTCCTTCAGGTGCGCGGCGACGGCGGCGCGCAGCTCGGGGATGCCCGCGGGTCCGGTATACTTCGTGAAGCCTTCGCGGATCGCCGCGATCGCCGCGTTCTTGACGGAGTCCGGGGTATCGAAGTCCGGCTCCCCCGCGGCGAAGCTGAGCACGTCGACACCCTGCCGCCGGAGCTGCCGGGCCCGATCGTCCATCGCGATGGTCATGGACGGGGTGATGCCGCGTACTGCCTCGGAAAGGTGCATCGAGTCTCCTCCTGCCTGTTCCCTATGAGGCGCTAATATTCGTCGCGGACGCCGCCGCCCCCCGCCCCCGGACGCGCCACGTGCCCGCCGCGGGTGGGACTTGGGACATTCTCGCTTGATCAGACGAACCGGCGATCGTATAGTAAGTGCGACTACTATAATTTGTGCATCAAGAAGTCAAGTCAACTCCCATCGCCGTCAGCTTGAAAGGTTCTCGAATCGACTTCAAGAGGTTCCGTCGTGAGGTGCGAGATGTCTCATCGTCGTGCGCCGCGACCTTTGTCCGTCATCCCGCTACAATTCTCCCCGTGGCAATATGCCGCGGCGGCGTTTGCGGCATTCGCCCTAAATGACTGTATTGCTTTCAGTGTGCTGCACTCTAGATGGATGAATGACCACAGCAGCCGGGTACTCGCCGGTTTGTTTGTCCTGCCGCCCGCCAAGGGCGCCGATCCACTGCTCGTGAGCTTTCACGTGCTCCAAGCATACGGCTTTATTCCGTGGATCGTGGCTTTTTGGGCCTGGCTCGGTCGCGCCCCGGCCGTCCTCCTCAGGCAACTCTCGGCAGCGAAGGTTTTCGCCGGGGAAAGCAACAACGCGCCCGTCACCCTCGAAGACTACCGCGAGTACCGCTTCAACGATAATGTTTGGGCGCTCTTGTCTCTCGGTAGTATCATTGTGGCTCTCGCCATTCCAGCCTCTCAATGGCGTAATCCTCCCGGGTGGGACATCGCGAGCAGACAGTATGCGCAAATTCTCCTGCCCATGGATGGGTTTGTGCTGTATTTGGCCCTGGCCCTAATTCTGTGCATGGTGGCCGAGGCAATCCTTGTCCTGAAGAAGATTTTCCAACAACCCGGAGTCCGGTTGTGTCTTCGCCCCTATCATCCCGACCACGTCGGTGGCCTTGGACCGCTGAAGCGATATGCCGGGCGCTTGGTCTGGTTCTTTGCCGGACTAGGAGGGTATCTCCTGATCGATGTCCTGCAAGGCTATCGCACGCAACAATTCGCACGGGACATAGTACTGCATGACTTCCTGTGGGCATATGTTTTCTTGGTTCCGCTTTGCTTCATTGGTAGTTTGTGGTTTGGTCATTTGGCGATGGTACGCGAACGAGACAGGATACTTTTGTCACTGATTCCCGCATCCGCCGACACCATATCGGTGTTGTCGTCCAATCCCGCCGATGATTCTGCCCGCGCGAAACTGCAACTTGATAACATCAAGACAATGCAGGAACTGCGCGATGCCGTTATGCAGTTCCCCGAATGGCCGTACGACTCCGGAAGCGTCCGCCATGTTCTGACAGTCGCGTTGGCCCCGACGCTTCCAGTAATTCCTGACCTCTTGAAATCGGCAATAACGCGCTTCCTGTAGGGGGATCGAAGGTCGCGTACGACCACTGGTCACGGCCGCTAGGCCGCCGTACGGACCTCGTCAGGGCGCCTGCGTCGCGCCAGCTGCGCCGCCGCGCGGACAAAACCGATCAGGCCCGGCGGATACAGCCGCATCACCGCGAGCACGACGAGCGCGAAGATCACCATGCGGATCTGGCCGTACGCGCGCAGCGCCTCGGACATCACCTCGACCGTCAGCGCGCCGAGGACCGGCCCGGCGATCGTCCGTTGGCCCCCCAGGATCACCATGATGATGATGAGCGCCATCTCGTCGAACTTCATCGCCGCGGGGCTCAGAAGGCCGATGTAGTGGCCGTAAAGCGCGCCGATGGCGCCGGCGGCGCCGCTTGCGACGGCAAAGGCGAAGCGCTTCCAGCGCACGGTGTTGACTCCGGCGGCCCGCGCCGCGCCCTCGTCGTCGCGGATCGCCCGGAGGCGATAGCCGATCCGCGAGCGCAGCAGCCACGCGAGACCGGCCGTCGCGGCAACCGCGCAGGCGAGGAAGACCTCGTAGTACGGCGCCGGCCCGGCGCCCGGAAAGAGCTTCGGCACCGCGAGGCCGAGATCGCCGCGCGTGAGCCCGTATTCCATCGACACCGCCACGCGCGTCGATTCGGCGAAGGCCCACGTCGCGAGCGCCAGGTAGAGGGTCCGCAGGCGCAGCGTCACGCTCCCGAGCGCGAACCCGACCGCGCAGGCGAGCGCGCCGCCCGCGGCCACACCAGCCGGAATCGGCAGGCCGGCGCGCAGCACGAGCAGCGCCGACGTGTAGGCGCCGATGCCGGCGAAGACGTGATGCGCGAGCGAGAATAGGCCGGTGTAGCCGGCCAGCAGATTCCACGAGGACGCGAGCACGACATAGTACAGCGCCACCGTGAGCACGTGCACGTGGTAGGCGCCGAGCGCGAGGGGCAGCAGCGCCGCGGCCCCGAGGCCGGTTGCGCCGAGCGCTCTACGCGTTGCGGTCACGCCTCGCGCGCCCGCTCGCCCCAGAGCCCGGTCGGGCGCAGCATGAGGATCAGCAGCAGGGCGCCGAACCCGTAGACGTCCCGGAACGACGGCGACAGCAGCACGGAGCCGAGACTCTCCACGAGGCCCAGCAGCAGGCCGCCGGCGATGCTGCCCGGCAGCGAGCCAAGCCCGCCGATCACGATGATCTCGAAGCCTTTGACGGTGCTGAGGGCGCCGCTCTCCGGATAGACGAGAAACACCGGCGCGAGCAGCGCCCCGGCCGCCCCGGCCAGGCCGACCCCGATCCCGAACGCCAGCATGTCCATGCGCCCGAGGTCGACGCCCGCCGCGACGGCGCCGAGGCGGTTCTGCGCCACGCCGCGAAGCGCCAGGCCGAACCACGTGCGGCGAACGACGACCGCGAAGAAGCCGAGGAGCACGACCGCGCCGAGAAAGGCGACGAACCGGCTGCCGTTGAGCGGCAGGGGGCCGAGCTGGACCGGGGCCGCGTAGTCCCGGGGCGAGAACTGGTACGGACCGAAGAGCACGATCGCGAGGTTGCGGAAGAGGACCGTCAGCGCGATCGTCACGATCGTCGCGTACTCGTCGAGCCGCTCGAGCGTGCCGGTGAACATCGGCCGCAGCAGCACCCGCTGCACGGCCATCCCGAGGAGGGCGACCGTGACCGCGGCGAGCGGTACCGCGAGGTACCAGCGGTGCGGGCCGAGCCAGGACTCGAGCAGCACGTACTGAACGTATCCGCCGATCATGTAGAACTCGCCCATCGCCCAGTTGATCATCCGGACGACGCTGTAGATGAAGGTGATCCCCACCGCCATCAGGCAGTAGATGACCCCGATGACGAGCCCCGCGAGCACGTACTGCGTGAGGAGGGTGGAATCCACCGCCGCGCCGGCGGCCGGCCCTACCGGCCCGGCGTGTATGCGCCCGTCTTCATCGTCGACGGAAAGAGAATCTGCGCCTGATCGTACGTCTCATCCACCTTCGTGTACTGAAGAATCAGCAGCGGCGGCGACCACTGGTGCCAGGCCAGCCCCGCGGCCCGCGGGAAGGTGACGCCGCTGCCGATCCACGTGTCGAACCGGCCCCGCTCGAGCTGCGCGATGATGCGCTTCGGATCGGCGCTGCACGCCTGGTTCATCGCCTCGGCGAGGATGATCGCGTCGCCGAACGAGTTCAGGTTTGCGTAGATCGCGGTGTCGTGGTACCGCTTCGCGTACTCGACGGCCGCCCACTTGCCGAGGGGCGAGAGCGCCATCCGCGGATGGTAGTACGAGATGAACAGCATGTAGTTGCCGGCCGGGCCGAGGTTCTTCCAGAATTCCGGGCGCACCGGGAAGTCGTACGAGCCCAGCATCGCCGTCTGCGGGAAGAGGCCGACGTCGTGCGCCTGCTTCGCGATGAGATACGCCGGCGTCCCCACGCCCACGTTCAGCACGATGTCCGGGCGCTCGGCCTTGAACTTGAGGAGCTGCGGGGTCAAATCCGCGGAGGTGCGGTCGAAGAGCACGCCGTCGAGCGTGATCGGGAGCTTGCGCGCGGCGATCTCCGACTTGGTCGCCTCGATGAGACCGATGCCGTAGTCGGTGTTCTCTGCCAGCATCGCGACCTTGCGCCAGCCCTGCGCCTGAATGAACCCCAGCCACGCGCGGGCGCGGTCGGGATCGATCGGGTGCGTGCGAAACACCGCGGCGAAGTGCTTCCCGGTGATGTCCGCGGTGGACGCCGCCGTCGAGATGAACGGCACGCCGAGCTCGTCCGCGAGCGGGGCGGCCGCAAGCATCGCGGAACTGTGGAACTGGCCCCACACGCCCACCGCGTGGTCCTCCGTGGCGAGCCGCCGGAAGCCGGCGACGGCCTTCTCCGGGGTGCCGGCGTCGTCTTCGACCGCGAGGCGCACCGGCGTCGCCGGCAGGCCGCACGACGTCTTGGGTCCGAACACGCCGCCCATCACGCCGTTGATGTAGGCTGCGCCCAGGTCGGCGCCGCGCGAGATCAGCTGGCCCGCGGACGCGTCGCCGGGGGGCGACAGCGGCGTCAGCACCCCGAGCGTGATCGGCGCCGGCGCCGCCCGCCCGGCGTCGCGCACCTGACCGGCGACCGCCGCGGCGAGCGCCGCCGCGATGACGAGCAGCACAACGCGCTTCATTGCGCCCCACCTCCGTCCGGTTGGTCTGTCTGCCTTCCCTCTTCCGCGCCGACGAGCGCCGAGCGGACGATGCCGACCAGGTCCGCCGCGAACGACGCCCGGGGCCCCTCGCGCTGGACCCGGCCCATCCCGAACAAGTAGACGTCGTCGGCGACGCGCACCGCCTCGACGATGTTCTGGTCGACGAGCAGCACCGTGATCCCCAACGTCCGGCTGTGCTCGAGGAGCGCGTAGACCTCCCCGGCCACACGCGGCGCCAGTCCCGCCGTCGGCTCGTCGACGAGCAGGAGCGACGGCATCACGACAAGCTCTTTGGCCACGGAAAGCAGCCGCAGCTGCCCGCCGCTCAACTCCGCCGCCCGCCGGCGGCGCAGCGGCACGAGCGCGGGGAACAGCTCGTACGCGCGGGCGAGCCGTTCGCGCAGCGCGGCCGGGTGCCGGCGCAGCGTCCATCCGCCGAGCCGGAGGGTTTCGTCCACCGTCATCTGCGGAAAGGTGCTGCCGCCCTGGGGGACGTAGCCGATTCCCAGCCGCTTGCGGACGTCGGGCCTGAGGCCGGCGAGATCCCGCCCGTCGAGCAACACGCGGCCGGCGCGCGCCGGCAGCAGCCCGAACACGACGCGCAGCAGGGTCGACTTGCCGGCTCCGTTGGCCCCGATGACGGCCGTGATCCGGCCCGGCGCGGCGGCGAGCGTGACGCCGTCGAGAATGTTGATCTCCGGCTGGTACCCGGCGACGACCTGCTCGACGCGCAGCGCGGCGCCGGCGTGGGCCCGGACGGTGTGTCCGCGGGGATCGGCCGCGTTCATCGCATCTGCCCGGCGAGGCCCGCGCCGGCCGTCCCGAGGTACGCTTCGATGACCCGCGGGTCACCGGCCACCTCGTCGAGCGGCCCGTCGGCGATGCGCTCGCCGTTGTGCATGACCGAGATGCGCGGGGCGAGCCGCCCGAGCGTGGGCATCTCGTGGCTGACCACGAGAAACGTCACGTCCCGGGTGCGGTTCATCTCGTGGATCGCCTCGACCATCACGTCCTTGATCGCGGGGTGCACGCCCGCGAACGGCTCGTCGAGCAGGCACAGGACGAGCGGCTCCTGCGCGAGGCAGCGGGCGAGTTGCAGCAGCATCGCCTGGCCGCCCGAGAGCGTCCGCCCCTCGGCGCCGGCCAGTCCGTCGAGGCGCGTGAGGCGCAGGAGATCCTCCGCGCGGCGGTGCGCGGCCGGTCCGTCCGCCCGGCGGTGGTCCGCCGAGGCCGGGACCAGCAGGTTTTCCAGCACCGTCATCGAGCGGAACACCCGCGGGAGCTGGAACGTGCGCGCGACTCCGCGGGCCGCGAGCGCGTCGGGGGCGAGCGTGCCGGTGGGCCGGCCGTCGAGCCGGATGTCGCCCCGGTCCGGCCGTTCCTGACCGCCGATCAGGTTGAGGAGCGTGGTCTTGCCGGAGCCGTTCGGACCGATCAGCCCCCGGATCTCGCCCCGCACCAGGTCGAGCGACACGTCGCGAACAGCCGCCACGCCACCGAAGGACTTGGAGACGCGACTGACCGAGAGGAGGGCGCCGGCCATGTGGAAAGCTTCGACGGCCGGCTCGGGATTGCTCTAGCCGCGATACCCCGGCCGCAGCACCGGCCGCATGTCCGGCATCGCGGGCACCGGCACCTCGATCACCACAGGCGCCTGCTGCCGGAGCGCCCAGCCGACCGCCTCCCGCAGCTGTTCCGGGCTCTCCGCGCGGCGGCCCGCCGCGCCGAACGACTCGGCCAGCTGGACGAAGTCCGGGTTGAGCAGGTCGGACGCGATGTAGCGCCCGCCGAAAAGCTCCTTCTGCATCCGCTTGACGTTGCCGTAGGCGCCGTCGTTGAAGACGACCGCGACGGGTTTCAAGCCGTGGCGGACCGCGGTCGAGAGTTCGGGGGCCTGGTACATGAAGCCCCCGTCGCCGCTGATCAGGACGACGGGGCGGCCGCCCGCGCCGACGTACGCGCCGAGCGCGACGCCGTACCCGGCGCCAAGCGCGCCCTGGTAGCCCATCGTGAGATACGTGCGCGGCCGGTAGACCGGGAAGCCGATGTTCGACCAGTAGCCGACCTGGGTCATCTCGCTCACGACGACGCCGTCTTCAGGGAGCGCGTCGCGAATCGCGTTCCCGTAGGCCGCCTGGGGCAGCACCGAATCGACCCGCTCGCGCATGCGGCGGTGGAACGCCGTGAGATCGTCCTTGCGCGACGGGCGGGATCGGTTGTGCTTCTCGAGCCGTTCGGCCAGGGCCGTGAGCGCCGCCGACGCGTCCGCGACGATGCCGACCGCGGCCGGCCGGTTGCGGCCGATCTCGTCCGGGTCGATGTCGATCTGCACGCACGGCTGCTCCCGCGGCGCCCAATCGGACACCGACGGCTGGTAGAACCGCGTGCCCACGATCAGGATCGCGTCCGCGGACGGGGCCAGTTCCGGCCCCGCCGCGAGCGGCTCGGCGAGATAGTGACGGTCCGAGATCGCGCCCTTGCCGTTGGACGAGACGAGGACCGGGGCCTCCAGCATCTCCGCGACCCGGACGAGCGCGTCCGTAGCATCCGAGGCGACGATGCCGCCGCCGGCGAAGATCAGCGGCCGCTGCGCCGCGCCCAGGAGGCGCGCCGCGCGCTCGACCGCATCGGGATCGGGCGCCGGCACGGTCCGCGACACCGGCGCATCCTCGGCCGGCATCTCCGCCGCCTCCCGCAGCACGTCGGGCGGAATCTCGATCGCGACGGGCCGCTGATGGCCGCTCAGCAGCTGGCGAAATGCCTCGCGCACGACGCCCGGGACGGCGTCCGGCCGCAGCGCGCTGCCGGTCCACTTGGTCACGCAGTCCGCGGCGTTCATCTGCTGTTTGATCTCGTGAAGGAGGCCACGCTCCTTGCCGATCTGCGCGGCCGGAATCTGGCCCGTGATACACAGTACCGGCGAGGAGCACGAGTACGCCGTCGCGAGGCCGGCCAGCGCGTTCAAGAGTCCCGGCCCGGGCACCATGAGGCAGACGCCGGGACGGCCCGTGACGCGGGCGTAGCCGTCCGCCATATACGAGAGCGCCTGCTCGTGACGCGCGTGGATGAGCCGGACCGCGTCGCGCGCTTCGTAGAGCGCGTCGAACGCCCAGTCCATCTGCACGCCGGGCAGCCCAAAGACCACGTCGACGCCCTGCGTCCGAAGACCCCGCACGAGAGCCTGTCCGCCCGTCAGCGTCGCCGTCGCCGCCAGCTCCTGCCGTGCAGTCACGCGTCGCACCTCCAGATCGTCATCACGACGGCCCCCATCATAACATCCTGGCCGCGGGCCGCACACTGCCGCCGCGCCCGGTGTCCCGCCACAAGATCACGTTCAAAAGGATGAGCACCGGGATCAGGTACATCATCTGGCCCATCACCCACATCAGCACGCCGCCGAGACGCAGGTCGTCGAGCGCCGAGAGGCCCCATAGGCGCGGCACAGCCGTGTACGCGGCGTAGAAGGGGTGGCCGGCGAACGTCAGCGTGAACCCGAGGATGAAGTTGATGATGTCGGCGCCGATGAGCAGCGCAAAGCGCATGCCGAGCGGCGCGCGCACGAGTACCGGCGCCGGCGAGACGATCACGCCCCAAAAAATTACGCCCGTAACGAGGAAGCTGACGTGCTCGACGGCGTGCACCCATGGAATCCGCAGCGTCGCGTCGTACGCGGCGGGGATGTGCCAGGCCAGCAGCGTGCCATTAAAGAGCACGAACGCCGGCGCGGGACTCCAGATCGCCCGCAGCACCCGGCGGACCGCCGGACGGCCGTAGGCCCACCCGATCAGGCCGGGCGGCGTGGCGAGCGCGAAGAGCGCCGCCGCGACGAGCATCAACAGCATGTGCTGCAGCATGTGCAGCGTGAAAAGGAACGCCGCCCCCGCGTCGAGCGGCGACAGCAGCGCCACGATCAGTGTCAGCTCTCCGGCCCAAAACGCGAGCGGCTGCCGCCCTCGCGGGGGGAACCTCCGCGAGATCGCCAGATACGCGGCGCAGGACGCGGCGAGTGATGCGATGATCCAGGGATCCGTGGACCAGTCGGTCCAGCGGAGGGTGGCGGACGGCACGACGGGTGGAGCCCTGGTGGTTAGCGCCCGGACCAGCCGCGCGAGCGGTCTGCCGCGCAGGCGAGCTTGAGCAGCGCCATCCGGACGTACATGCCCGCTTCGGTCTGGTCGAAGATCACGACGCGCGGATCGGCGTCGACCGAGACCGGCAGCTCCGAGTGCTCGCCTTCGACGCGCGGCAGGGGGTGCATCACGATCGCGTGCGGCGGAAGTTCTGCGAGGATCTCCGGCGTCACCGCGAATTCGTTGCGGATCCGCTCGTACGCCGCCGCGTTGGCCTCGCCGAACCGTTCCTTCTGGATGCGCGTGACGTACAGCACGTCCGCCCCGCGCACGCCGCCGCGGAGATCTTCGGTTTGGATGAACGGCACCTTGTGCCGGCGCAGGTACGCCAGGAGGTCTTCCTTCATTTGAACCGGCTTCGGCGCGATCATCCGGATCGAGACGCCGGGATATTTGGCCAGCAGGTAGCAGAGCGAGCGGGCGGTCCGGCCGTACAGGAGATCGCCCGCGACCGCGATCGTGACGCCGTCCAGCGTTCCGCGCGTGCGCCAGATCGTGTAGGCGTCGAGGAGCGCCTGCGTGGGGTGCTGCCCCGGTCCGTCGCCGGCGTTGAACACGGGGATCGGCCGCCCCTTCTGGGATTCGACCGCCACCGCCGCCGCCCGCTCCGCGGCGCCTTCCTCATAGTGGCGCATGACGATCGCGGACGGCCGGTAGCGGCTTACGACGCGGATCGTGTCCTCGATCGACTCGCCCTTCGCCGCGGACGAGAACTCGCGCGCGGCCTCCGAGGACAGCACGCGGCCGCCGAGATGGTAGGTCGCAAACTCGAAGGACAGCCGGGTGCGCGTGCTCGGCTCGTAGAACAGCGTGAGGACGATCTTGCCCTTGAGGAGGTTGCTGCCGCCGCTGTTGACGATCTCCTCGGCAAGCTTTGCCTCACGGAAGACGCAGTCGAGCGCGGGGGGATCGAACTGCTGGGCGCGCAACACATGCGGCCACCCCGTCCACAGGTGGAGCGTCGCCGGTGCCGCCATGATAGTCCCCCTTCGCGTCCGCGCCGGGCGACGCCTGCGCATCCCGCAGGCTAGTCCCCGCAAGGGGGACCCGCCCTGCCCGACCGCATAGAGGGACAAGGCGCGCCCGCCGCATACCTAAATAGTGCCGCACAGCCGGAGTTCGGGGACGGCATCCCCAGGAGGCATACGGCATGACCCCGGCGCCCGGGGGCAACGCGCATCACGATCTCTTGGTGGCCCACATCGCCGCGTGGAGCCGCCACGACCTCGATGCGATCATGGAAATGATGACCACGGAGTGCGTGTACGAATCGTCCGGCGGCGAGGACCCATGGGGACGCCGCTATACCGGCGCGGCCCAGGTCCGGGAAGCGTACGCGGACCTCCTCGAACTCCTGCCCGACATCCGGTTCCAGAACGCCCGGCATTTCGTCGCCGGCGACCGCGGCGTCTCGGAATGGACGATGCTCGCCACCCGCCCCGACGGCACCCGGATCGAGTCGCGCGGCTGCGACCTGTTCGAGTTTCGCGCCGGCAAGATTCACCGGCGGGATTCCTACCGTAAGCGGCGGATCGCCCGGTAAAAAGGGACCGACGCGGTCGAGCGGCTCTTCGTGCCTTGGACGCCGCGCCGCTCAGTCAGTGCGGGAGGGAACTGAACGTCACCCCGAGATAGTAGGGCCACAGCACGATGGCGAGCACCCCTTTCCAGAACGCCAGGTGCAGAAACCCGATGGTAAACAG
The DNA here is from genome assembly GCA_035308905.1 of bacterium. Taxonomy (NCBI): domain Bacteria; species bacterium. The sequence goes on from DATGFS010000006.1 coordinate 50,449, forward strand.
CCATCCGGCGACCCAGAGAATCCCCAGGGACCCCGGCGCAGATTGGACCCGCGCTTTCTCCACGACAACTCCCCTCCCCGGCACTGCCCCGCGATTGATGCCGCTCTCACGGTACGCCGCCGACCGATCAGCCTCGTCCGACGAACGGCATCTTCGTCGCCATCACGGTCAGAAACAGCACGTTCGTGTCCAACGGCAGTCCCGCCATGTAAACCACCGCGTCGGCGACGTACTTCGGATCGATGCGTGGCTCGGGCCGCACCGAGCCGTCGGCCTGCGTCACGCCCTGCACCATGCGCTCGGTCATCGGCGTGATCGCGTTGCCGATGTCGACCTGCCCGCAGGCGATGTCGTACTTTCGCCCGTCGAGCGCGGTCGACTTCGTGAGCCCGGTGACCGCGTGCTTCGTCGACGTGTAGGGCGCCGAGTTCGGACGCGGCGCGTGCGCGGAAATCGACCCGTTGTTGATGATCCGTCCGCCGCGGGGAGTCTGGCTCTTCATGATCCGGAAGGCCTCCTGCGTGCACAGGAAGGTGCCGGTGAGGTTCACGTTGACCACCGACGTCCACTGCTCGTAGCTGAGGTCTTCGAGGGGAATGCCCGGCGCGTTGAGCCCGGCGTTGTTGAAGAGGAGGTCGAGCCGCCCGAACTGCTTCTTCGTCTTCGCGAACAGGCTCCGCACCGACGCGTGATCGCCGATATCGGTCGGGACGATCAACCTGCGGGACGCGGGTGCCTTCGACGCGCGCGCGGTCGCCTCGAGCGGCGCCCGGCGGCGGCCGGCCAGCGTGACCGCGTAGCCTTCATCTAAAAGCGCGCGCGCCACGGCCCTCCCGACGCCGGTCCCCGCGCCGGTGACAATCGCAACCTTGGTCGACCGCGAAGGCATCCTGCGCACCCCCCCGATGCCCGCCGGCCGATCGAGCGCGGCGCAACGGGCGGCTCGCAACCCTTGCTTCGTGTCAGGACGGCTTATTTCTGCGGTGCCGAACGGGGGCGTCCCTCCCTGCCGCGTGGGTCGGCGGGAAGGAGTGACTCGTACAGCCTCTCTACCTCAGGGGGAGCGTCAGTGATCGTCCGACGGCCGCGTCAGCGCCCGGCCTAATATCTTCGGGAGATTCAACAACGCGTTGGCGACCTGTTTGATCGTCGTCCCGGCAGATCCCGCCGCGGGTGACGCCTGCACCGGCGCGTGACGGAGCGGCTGGGGCTGCGGTGCCGGCGGCAATCCCTTGAGGGGCGGGGTAGGCGGCACCGGCTTGACCGGCGGCCAGACGGCCGGCCGGTCCGGGATGGCCGTCACCTGGGTTGGGCCGCGATGAGAAGACCGCGCGCCGAAGAGGCTATGATCCTGCATCGCCAGCACGAGGACAACGGCCAGCGTGACCAGTCCGCAGACGATCGTCAGACGTCGCATCATCGCCGGTTCACCTGCTGAGGTTTTACCCGGCGAAACAGGCTTTCAATACCTAGGGCAGGACGACCGCGCCCTGCGCCGCCGACCTGACGAGACGCGCGTATTTGGCGAGCGCGCCGGTCTTGTACCGCGGTTCCGGCGCCTTCCAGGCCCCGAGCCGCCGCTTGACCTCCTCGGCCGGCACGTCCAGGTCGAGGCGCCGCCGCGGCAGGTCGATCACGATCGTGTCACCGTCCCGCACGACGGCCATCGGGCCGCCGTGCGCCGCTTCCGGCGCCACGTGGCCGATCGCAAACCCCCGGGTCCCGCCGGAGAACCGTCCGTCGGTGATCAGCGCAACCTCCTCGCCGAGCCCCACGCCGCCGAGCGCGCCGGTCACGGCCAGCATTTCGCGCATGCCCGGTCCGCCCTTCGGCCCCTCGTAGCGGATCACGAGTACCTCGCCGGCGGCGATCCGCCGCGTGGTGATCGCCTCCAGCGCGTCCTCCTCGCGCTCGAAGACGCGCGCGGGACCACGGAAGGTCTCCCGCTTCACGCCGGCCGTCTTGATGACGGCGCCTTCGGGCGCCAGCGTCCCGGTAAGCACCGCGAGCGTGCCCCGCGGCGCGATCGGGGAGGCAAGGGCGCGAACGACGTCCTGCCCGGCCGGCCGCTGCACCCCGGCCAGGTTCTCCGCCATCGTCTTGCCGGTCACAGTCATGGCGCCGCCGTGGAGGAGCCCGCCGTCGAGCAGTTCCCGCAGCACGACGCTGATGCCGCCGACGCGATCGAGATCCACCATCATGTACTTGCCGCCCGGGTGCATGTCCGCGATGTGGGGCGTCCGCCGCGCGATCGCGTCGAAGTCGCCGAGCGCGAGCGGGACGCCGGCCTCCTGCGCCAGCGCAAGCAGGTGCAGCACCGCGTTGGTCGAGCCGCCGGTGGCCACCTCGGAGGAGATCGCGTTTTCGAACGCCTGCCGCGTCAGGATGTCCCGCGGCCGGATGCCCTCCCGCAGCATGTGCATGGCGGCTTCGCCGCTCCGCCGGCAGATCTCGGCGCGGCGCGGATCGAGCGCGGGGATCGACTCGCTGCCCGGCAGCGCAAGGCCCAGCGCGACCGAGCACGACGCCATCGTGTTGGCGGTGTACATGCCGCCGCACGATCCCGCCCCCGGACACGCGGCGCACTCGAGCTGGTAGAGCTGTTCCGGCGTCATCCTCCCCGCGGCGACCTTGCCGACCGCCTCAAAGACGTCGACGATGGACACGTCGCGGCCTTCGAACTTGCCCGGCATGATCGTCCCGCCGTAGAGAAACACCGACGGCACGTTGAGGCGCGCCATCGCCATCATCATCCCGGGCAGGCTCTTGTCGCAGCCCGCGATGGTGACGAGGCCGTCGAAGCCCTCCGCGAGCGTCTCGAGTTCGACGGAGTCCGCGATCAGATCGCGGCTGACGAGCGACGCCTTCATGCCTTCGTAGCCCATCGAGATCCCGTCGCTGACCGCGATCGTCGTGAACTCGATCGGCGTCCCGCCGGCCGCGCGGATGCCGTCCTTGACGTGGCGCGCCAGCACGTTGAGGTGGAGGTTGCACGGGGTGACCTCGTTCCAGGACGAGGCGACGCCGATCAGCGGCTTCCGCAGGGCCTCGTCGTCGAGGCCGGTCGCCCGCAGCATCGCGCGCGCCGGGGCGCGGTTCGGCCCTTCCGTCACCGCGGCCGACCGCCGGTTCAGCTTGGAAAGCGTCTTGGCCATGCCGATGAGCCTCCTTGGGCCGGCCCGGTCACCCGTCCCGAACCTTGCCCTATCATAATTCTTTGGCGCGAGTTATGTGGCCGCGCGCCGCCCGGCCTTCGGCCGGAACAACCTCCGCAGCGCCGAGCGCACCAGCAGGCCGGCGTGTAGGTCCCAGCAGTTGACGATCGCGACACGGAACCCGCCCGGCGGCATCGCGTGCTGATCGAGCGGGATCGATTCGTCGAATGTGATCTGGATGCTCGAGATGCCGTCGACCAAGCGCAGGGCCTCGACGTCTCCGGGGTCGATCGTATACCGCCGGCCGTGCGGCGCGAACAGCGCCACGCTGTAGCCGGTGCGCCGGGGGTGGTCGCGAAACCGCCAGCGCTCGTTCGCGTACAGATCGACGACGGCCTCGAGCCAGCCCGGACCGTTCAGGTCGAGCCACTGCTCGGCCATGCGCAGATGGCACTCGATGATGACCCCGCCGATCGATTCGATGTTGATCACGCCGCTGAATCCGCGCAGGTAGCGGTCCAGCCACGCGCCGAGGTAGCGCTCGAGCACAGGCAGGGGCTCGGCCGTGACCGTCCAGTAGTCGAAGGTCCCCCCGTCCATCTGCCGGCCGATCGTGTGCCGCCACCAGCGCGCCCGTCCGCCGGCGAGCGCGATGTCGGTGCTGACGTGGCGGCCGCGCATCAGCCGCATCCACAGATGCCCGGGGGTAAAGTGTGCTTTCATATCGTCCGCCGAGCGGACGACATACCCCTGGGCGCCCATGCCGTGCAGATTCATGATCGGCTTGCTGAAGACGGGGTAGCGCCGGGGCATCTCGCCGTGCGGTCCGTACGGCACACCCTGGCTCGCGCAGACGAACAGTTTGTCGTAGACGAGACGATGCGCGGGGTACAGCCGCCACGCGGTGGGATCGTCGACCGGCACCACGGTGCCGCGGGGGACGTGGACGCCTTCGAAGTACTGCCAGCGCCAGACGTCCACCCCGGGGAATCGGGGACCGCCGCCCGGCGGCATGTCGCGTTGGATGTGGTGAAGCCGCAGCCGCCTCGACCGGCGGGCCGGACTTGTTGGCGTCACGCCTCGACGTCCACCTCGAGCGGCACGAGCACGCATCCGACGAGATGGTACCAGCCGACCGTCAGCGTGAGATCGACGATCTGCGCCGGGCTGAAGTGCGCGCGCAGCGCGTCGAAGGCGCCGTCCGAGGCGCGACGTGTGGTCGCGATCTCGTGCGCGTACGCCATGGCCGCCCGCTCGGCCGCGTCGAAGGCGGCACTCCCCTGCCACGCCGGGAACGCGGCCAGTTTGGTGTCCGGCACGCCCGCGCGCCGGGCGATGTCCATGTGATGCACCTGCTCGTATCGGACGCCGAGCGCGTGCGCGGTCGCAAGAATCGTCAGTTCGCGGAGCGGCGCGGGAAGCGTGCTGTCGTCGCGGATGTAGCGCGACATGCCGAGGAACGCCCGGAGGGCCGGCGGCTGGTTGGCCAGGACGCGGTAGAGGTTGAGCAGCGGCCGGCCGAGGCGCCGGACTTCGCCGAAAGCCGCCGCCACCTCGGCCTCGGCCGGCTGGGACGCCCATCCCGGTGGGGCCGGCCGGCATCCTCTTCGCGGAGTCGGATCGTCGACGTAGGGCAGTCTCGCCATGGTGGTCCGGTTCGATGACGCGGCGCGGGCGGCCTCCACAGCCGTCGCGGACAGGAAGGCCCCGCGCGCGGCGAGAAGGGCGGACGTCGCAGCGCTCAGCACGCGCAACGAGGAGGTGTCCATGGCGGAAATGCGCGCCGCGCTCATCCACCAAGCCCGGGACATCCGCGTGGCGACGGTCCCGCGGCCGGAGCCGAAGGACGGCGAGCTGCTGCTCCGCGTCCGGACGGTGGGCGTGTGCGGCAGCGACCTTCATTATTATCGCGAGGGCAGCGTCGGCACGGCGACCATCACATCGCCGACGATCCTCGGCCACGAGTTCTCGGCCGAGGTGGCGGACGATCGGGGGGCGGCTCACGGCCTGCCGCGCGGCACGCTGGTGGCGGTCGACCCGGCGCGGCCCTGCGGCCGGTGCGAATGGTGTCTTCACGGCCACCAAAACCTGTGCCCCGACGTGATGTTCGCGGGCTCACCCGGGCTGGCGGGCGGCCTCGCCGAGTTCCACACCGCGCCGCCGGAGGCACTGTTCGCCGTGCCGAAGGATTTCGACGCGGCAACCACGGCGATGCTCGAGCCGCTCGGCGTGGCGATCTTTACGCTCGACCTCGCGCGCCTCCGGCCGATGGAAAATGTCGCGGTGATCGGCGCGGGACCGATCGGACAATTGCTGATCCAAGTGGCACGGGAGGCCGGCGCGGGGCACGTCTGGGTCGTCGATCCGATCGCCTATCGCGTGGACGCCGCGAAGCGCGCCGGCGCCGACGAGGCGTCGACGGACGCCGCGGCGGTGGACCGCTGGACCGGCGGCCGGGGCGCCGACGTGGTGTTGGAGGCGACCAACTCGCCGACCGGGCCGGAGACCGCCGTGGCCTGCGCGCGGGTCGGCGGCCGCATCGTCCTCGTGGGCATCCCCGACGGCGACCGCTTCAGCCTCGCCGCCTCGGCGGTGCGCGGCAAGGCCTTGACGATCAAATGGCAGAAGCGGATGGGCCACGTCTATCCGCGCGCGATTCAGATGGTCCGGGCCGGCCGCGTCAAGTTCGACCCGATCATGACGCACACGTTCGCGCTCGACCGCGTGCCGGACGCCTTCCGGTTCCAGAACGCGTACCAGGAAGGCGTGCTGAAAACGATGATCGAGGTCGGCTAGGCCGCCCCGATCACAGCGTCGTTCCGGTATCGAGCACCGCGATCACCGGCCGGAGCCGCTCGTAGAGCAGCGCCGTCACGCGGGCGTCGTCGAGACAGTAGCGCGCGATCTCGTCGAACCGGCCTTCGCGGTACATGCCGCCCACGTCGGCGCCGCGCATGCCGTCCTTCGACGACGGAAGGCCGAACTGGCAGCACCAGAATTCGAGGCCGCCCCGCATCCGGCTCGCGTTCCAAAACGTCAGCACGTCGTACAGATCGCAGTGGCTGCTCAACCGGTAGCGCGGGCCCATGAGGTTGCGCGACGGCGGGACGCCGAGGATCGCGGAGCGCAGCATCAGGTAGGGCGCGTCGAACGCCCGGCCGTTGAAGGTGACGACGAGGGGCGAGTCCTTCGCGATCGCGTTCCAGAACTCGCCGACGAGCGCCGCCTCGGGCCCGCGGAAGACCTCCGCGTCCTCGCCGAACGCGGCCCAGCCGGAGCCGTCCCCATCGACCAGGACGCGGCCGCGGGCGGTGTCCAGATTCCACAGCCCGATCGCGACGATGCGGCCGGTCGCGGCGTGGAGCGACAGCTTCTCCTTGGCGGCGTCGACGTCGGGCTCGCCCTTCGGAGCCTCGCTGAGATACGTCTGCACGCGCGGCGACAGCGTCTCCCAGTCCTGGCCGACGGTCTCGATATCCAGGCCGATCACGGGTCTCGGCACCGTTCCGTCCCCCTCGGTGTGGCGTCGCGGCCGCGCTACCGCGCGCGGCCCGGATCGCCTATCCGTTCGTACATCACGCGCTTCCGGTTGAAGGTGTGCGGGCGGATCTTGTGCGGCCACGTGCCGCTGTCCGCGGCCGCGTTGAAGGCCTCGCCGTCCGGGATGTCCGGCCGGTCCATCTCGTAGACGGCGGCATACTTGGGCACGCCCTCCGTGTTCGTGCGGTACCGCGCAGCGCTGCGTACGCCCGGCACTTTGAGCAGGGCCGGGATGTGCTCTTCGTCGTAAACCTCGTTAAACGCCGCTTCGACCTCGGGCGCGACGTCCATCATCACGACGAACAGATACTTGGACTGTGCGGCCATGAGGCGCGCCTCCGTTTCGTGATCCGGCGCGTCCCGCGGTCTTCACTTACACGGTGGCCCGCCGCAAAGTCGGCGGGCGCGGGAGGCCGGGAGGATATGCCGTGAAACCACGGTGGCTGGTGCTGGGTCCGCGGGAGGGTGAGGCGCTGCGGCTGCGGCCGCCGTCGCGCAGCGGCAACGTGACGATCAAGGTGGACCGGCGGCGTGCCGGATCGCCGCTCCTCGCCGTGGGCCACCAACGCCTCGGTCCGGGAGCCTCGATTCCGGTGCACCTGCACGAGCATCAGGACGAGGTCCTCTTCGTACACGCCGGGCGCGGAACGGCCGTCTTCGACGGCCGGCGGGTGCCCGTCCGAACGCGCAGCACCGTCTTCGTGCGCCGCGGCGTCTGGCACGGCGTGGACAACACGAGCCGCGCCGACCTGCACCTCATCTGGATCATCTCGCCGCCCGGGCTCGAGGAAATGTTCCGCGACATCAGCGTCCGCCGGGGCGGGCGCCCCGAGCCGATGACGCGCGACGAATTCGCCGCCCTCGTCCGCCGCCACCGCATGCACGTCCGGGCGGCGGCGCATCCTACGCGAGCAGGTGGGGCGCCTGCCGCTCGACGTCCGGCCGCATCTCGCGCAGCGCGTCCCCGACCGCGCCGGCGCACGCCTCAATCTCGGCGTCGGTCATCGGCGCGCAGAGGCTGAAAGCGCCCCGCGACATCGAGTACACGCCACGGTTCAAGAGGTGCAGGTGCAGCAGCGACTGCAGCGCCGCCGGGATCGCGGCCTTCGACCGGTAGTCCGTGACCGGCTTGTCGGTCAGCAGCACGCTGGAGAACGAGCCGACCCCGGTGACCTGCGCGCGAATCCCCGACGCGCGCACCGTCTCAGAGAGGCCGGCCCGCAGGCGGTCGCCGAGCGCGTTGAGCCGGTCGATCTGCGGCTGGTCGAGGATTTTCAAGACCGCCTGCCCCGCGACCATCGTCGCCCGGTTGCCGTTGAAGGTCCCGGAGTGATGGAGATGGCCGGGCCGGTTCGGGTCGAACAGATCCATCACGTCGCGGCGTCCGCCGAAGGCGCCGACGGGAAATCCGCCGCCGATGATCTTGCCCATCGCCGTGAGATCGGGCGTGACCCGGAAGAGTTCCTGCGCGCCGCCGCGGCTGAGCCGCAGCGTCTGGATCTCGTCGAAGATCAGGAGCGCCCCGTTCTTGCGCGTGACCTCGCGCAGCCCGGCGAGGTAGCCCGGGGCCGGCGGAATGTAGCTCAGCCCGCCGGGAACGGGTTCCACGATCAGCGCGCCGATCTCGCCGGGATGCCGCGCAAACGCGCGCTCGGCCGCGGCGACGTCGTTGAAGGGCACGATCACCACGTCGTCGGCCACGTGCGGCGGCAGGCCGGCGGAATCCGGGACCGGACGCGGATCGCCCGCCGGTCCCGCCGACGCGAGGTCGGGCGAGACGCTCACCTCGACCGCGTCGTGGGTGCCGTGGAAGCCGCCTTCGATCTTGATGAACCGCGGCCGGCCGGTGAGTGCGCGGGCCGCCCGCAGCGCGAACAGCGTGGCCTCGGTGCCCGAGTTGCAGAAGCGCACCGTCTCGAGCGAGGGCACACGCTCCACCAGCATCTCGGCCAGCGCGATCTGCGGGACCAGCGGCGCGGCGTAGGCGGTGCCGCGCGCCAGTTCGCGGGTCACGGCCTCGAGCACCGCGGGATGCGCGTGGCCGAGAATGAGCGACGTGTAGTTGTTGACGAAGTCCACGTACGGGTGGCCGTCCGCGTCCCAGAGGCGGCATCCTTCGCCGCGCTCCACGAACACCGGGTAGGGCGCCCAATAGGCGGAGGTCCGGGTGTCGCCGCCCGGCATGACGCGGCGCGCCCGCTCGTGAAGGCGCCGGGATTCGGCCGTGCGGCTGAGGTAGGTCTCGAGGGCGCTGGTCATGAGAGGACGTTCTGCCGGGGCCGCCCAAGTCCTCCGCATCGCCGGTCCCGTCAGCCGATCGGGAGGTCGTTCATGGAGATCCGATTGATCCGGCACGCGACGCTGCTCCTCACCTTCCACGGACGGCGCCTGCTCGTCGACCCGATGCTGGCCGACGCCGGCACCGCGCCGCCCATCGCGAACTCGCCCAACCCGCGTCCGAACCCGCTCGTGCCGCTGCCGGTGCCGGCCGGCGACGTCGTCGCCGGCGTGGACGCCGTGCTGGTCACGCACACGCACCGCGATCACTGGGACGACGCGGCCGCGGCGGCGCTGCCGAAGGCGCTGCCGCTCTTCTGTCAGCCGGAGGACGAGGCGAAATTCCGCGACGCCGGCTTCACCGAGGCACGGCCGGTGCGCGGCGTCGCGCACTGGGACGGGATCGCGATCCACCGCACCGGAGGACAGCACGGCAGCGGCGAGCTGGCCCGGCGCCTCGCGCCCGTATCGGGTTTCGTGCTGCGGGCAGGAGGCGCATCTTTGGCCCGCGCCGCAGGCCCAGACGCGGCCGGAGGTCCTGCGCCAGACGGGGCCGCGGACGAGCCGGTCCTCTACATCGCCGGCGACACGATCTGGTGCGCCGACGTCGAGGAGGCGCTGCGCGAGTACGATCCCGCGGTCACGGTCCTGAACGCCGGCGGGGCGCAGTTCCTCGAAGGCGGCCCGATCACGATGACGGCGGAGGACGTCGCGGCGGTCGCGCGCGCGGCGCCGTCCACGCGCATCGTCGCGGTGCACATGGAGTCGATCAACCACTGCGTCGTGCGCCGGGCCGATCTGGCCGCGGCGCTCGAACGGGCCGGCCTCACGCCCCGCGTGGCGATTCCGGGGGACGGCGAGCACGTGCCGGCGGGGCCGCCCCGCCCCGCGCAACCACGGCCGCGCCGCCCCGCGAAGTCGGGGTAGGCGTCAGGCGTCCCGCGGACGGCCCATCTCGTCCGCGAAGCGGGTCATGATGCCGGCGGCGCCGAGGAAAATCACCGCGCCGGCGTAGAACGCCGGCTCCAGGCGCTGCGCGGTGCTGACCGCGCCGAAGATCAGCGGGCTCACGATCGTCGACACGCGCTGCACGCTCTGCCGGATCCCGAGCGCCACGCCCCAAAACTCCGCGGTCACGCATTCCACGAGGAGGCTCATGGTGAGGGGCTGCGTGAAGCCCACGCTCGAGCCCATGAGAATGGAGACGCCGATGAGCGCCCAGAAGGTGTGCGTCAGCGGCGCGAGCACAAACCCGGCGGCCGCGACGAGCATCGAGATCAGCAGCGCCCGGCCGCTGCCGAGGATCGCCACGCCGGCCGAGAGCAGCGAGCGGACGGCCATGGTCGCGGTGCTGACCGCCGCCACGAGGATCCCGATCAGCGGCGCCGCCATGCCGATCTGATGCAGGTAGAGAGGATAGAACGTGTTCTGCAGCTGCTGCGCGCAGACCATCATCCCCGAGACGAACAGCACCGCGCCGACGCCCCGCTCGCGGAGAATCGTCCCGACGAGGCGGTGCGCCGCCGCCAGCGGCACGGCATGCCGCGTCGGCGCCGGCACCCCGCGCAGCCCGGCCACGGCCACCAGGCACGGCAGCATCAGGATCCACAGCCCGGAGAAGGCGCCCCGATAGCCGAATCGCGCCGCGATGAACCCGCCGGCGATGGGCCCCACCACGGCGCCCGCGGAGTTCCAGAGCGAGTAGTATCCGTAGTTGCGGATCCGGGTGTCGTCCGTACTCGCCGCGGCGACGATGGCCTGGGCCGCGACGGCAAATCCGATGTTGGCGATCGTCATCAGCCCGTACCCGACCCCCGCGGCCGGAATGCCGCGCAGGGTGGCGAGGATGATGCCGCCGGCGCCGAACAGCACCACCGAGGCGCCGTAGACGCCGACCGGTCCCCGCTCGTCGACCAGCGCGCCGGCGTGGATGGAAACGGCGAGCGGCACGATTCCGGCGAGTCCGACGACCGTGCCCACGACGCCCGTGGACGCGCCCTGCGAGACGAGGTAGAGGGGGAAGAACGGGATCGCGACGTACCAGGCGCCGTTCGAGAGAAACTGGAGCGTGTTGTTGAGCCGGAGGGCAGTCCGGGGATCGCCGACGGTCCCGCCGCCGTGCGGGCCCCTCGTGGAAGATTCCTGTGCAATCCCCATCGCGTTCTCCGTGGCCTTTCTCTGAGACCGCGGCGGGACCCTGCGATTGTCTTCCCGGGGCCGCAAATGGGCATGACGTACAAGGACGGATGCCCAGAAGGTCCCGGAAGGGAGCGGCGAAGAGCCCCGATGGAGTTCGACTCTTTCGAGTATAAGTTCTCCGCCGACGGCGCCGGCCGGGCCCGGCGCATCGCGTCGATGCTGGCCGAGCAAGGGTACCACAGCCTGCAGCGGGATGCGCTCGACCTCCTGCGGCGGTATCTTCCGAACGCGACTCCCGAGGGCCACGCCGACGAACCCCCGGCGGGCGCCCGGACCGTCGACGTGCTCGTCCCGGCGACCGATCGCACGGCGCGCATTCTGGTGTGCGAACGGCCCGGCGCCGACAGCGGAATCACGGTCACGGTGGTCGCCGTCGGCCGGACGCCGGAGGAGGCGAACCGCGGCCGCACCGCGGCAAAACTCGCGCTCGACTCGAAAGGCAGCGGCGACACCAGTCTGGCCGGACATCTCGCCGCCGACAACGGCCGCGTCCGTCAGCCCCGGTTCCGCGAGGAGTGGGCGCGTGCCCTCGGTCTCGTGCAGGCGGGCTCGCAGGAGCCGGCCGGATCTCCGCCGCGGCCGCTCGCATCGTCGCAGGCGCTGTTCGCCCTGCAGGGCGCGCAGACGATCCTCGGCCGCCCGTCGCTGCTGCGGTCCAAGCTTGGCACTAACGGCGTGCGCGCGTTCGATCCCTCACAGCTGGAGGGACTCTCGACCGAAGGCCTGATCGACCGCAGCTTCGTGCTGATGTGCCGCGAGAGCGGCCAGATCGTCGGGGTCGGCAAGGACGCGGCGGAGGTGCAGGCGGCAATGCAGTTGTCGCTCCGCTGCCCGCACTGCCGCCGGCCGCTCAGCGAAGAGACCCAGGACGTGCTGTACAGTCTGAGCCCGCAGGGCGAAGAGTTCATCAAGAGCACGCGGTGGATACGGGACGCGGTGGAATCCTCGCTGCGCCGGCGGAACTGCGACGCCGTCGTCTTGTCCGACGCGCCGAACAGCCGCGTCGACGGCGCCGCCTACTTCAGAGACGCGGTGCTGCTGTTCCGCCTTCGGGAGAACGCGCCGGGCGACGAGGACCTTCGCACGCTGCAGCAGGCAGGGGCGGACTTCGAGAAAGTCGCGCCCGGCGTGCCCGTGCGCAGCGTCATCGTGACGGCGCAGCCGGCGCCGGCCGCGGAGTCGTCGACCGGCGGCCGCGCGCCCTACCTGTTCCTCAACGCGTCCCAACTTGAAGACAGCATGGACCGTCTGCTCGAAGACCTGAAGCGGGACGCCTTCACCCGTCTGACCGGCACGACCTTCGAGTTCATGCGGCCCGATCCGACCACCCTGCTCTCGCGTCCGGGCTGAGCATGTGTGAGGGGGAGACGCGATGAGTGGACTCTTTGATTCGCTTGGCTTCAGCGTGGCATTCGCGGGAGTCGTCATCACGCTGGCCGGCCTGTTCTTGACGCCGATGCGCGGCGTGGTCCTGCGCGCGATGCGCGCCCCTCTCGACGGGCGCGGGCAGCAGCCGGCGGACGTGCCCGACACGCAGGCGGAACCGGCGGCCGCGGCGCCGGCCGGGCCGGTCTCTCGGCGGGCACCCGCGCCGACGGCGCACGGCGCCGCCGGTCCGCGCGGCATCGACTATCGTGAGCACGAGGCGTTGTTCGCCCGCACGCTGCTCACGGCCCAGAAGACCGCGGAGGATCTCGTCCGGAACGCGCAGGCCGAGGCGCAGGACATCATCGCACGCGCCGAGGCCGCCGCCGCCGAGAACGTCCGCGTCAGCCGGAAGAACGCGTCGGAGATTACACAGAAGGCTCAGGGGGACGCCGACGTCATCGTCGCCAGCGCCAAGCAGAAGGCCACCGCGTGGCTCGCGCTGCTGCAGGCCGAAGCCGACAAGCTGGCCGTCGACGCGCATCACGCGTTCCAGGGCGCGCAGCGCGCCGTCGAACAGAACGTCGCGACGCTGGCCGCGCGGTTCGAGCGCCGCATGGCGGAGTGGGACGCCGATCCATGGGAGCAGCAGCGGGCTCCCGCGGGTCGCGACGGCGCCGCCGGATCGGCGGCGGAGCCTCAGGCGGCCCGGATCGCGTAGGCTTCGACCCCGTTCAGTACAGCGGAGCCGCGTCCAGGTCGAAGTACACCCAGTAGGGCCAGAACGCCGGAAACGTATAGAAGGGCTGCAGGAAGCGCGTATGACGCTCCGGCGCCGTGTCCAGAATTCGAAAGCGCGCCGGCCCCACCTGAACGAGCCGGTCCGCCGGGTCGGCACCGCCCTCCAGGACGAACGGCCGCCGGCAGCACGCTTCGTCCTGGGCCAACACGATCGGCCCCCAGAGGATCGCGGCGCGGTTCGGATGCCGACGGTCGACCGGCGAGGTCCGCAGCCGAAGCGGGATCGTCACCGTTACCCGGTCTCCCGGGCTCCACTCGCGGTCGATCCGCGCCCAGGTGCCGGGCTCGGCGTCCACTGCGACCGCCGACCCGTTGACGCCGGCCCGAACGCCGGTTGACCAGCGCGGTACCCTGAAGGCCAGCGTCATCCGGACCGGACACTCCATCTCAAACGCGAGGGTCGTCGTCCCGGCCTCCGGATACTCCGTCTCCTGGCGAACCGTCACCCGCTCTCCGCCGTGCTGCCACGTCACCTCCGACGGGACGAAGAGATTGACGAACAGGCCGGACGGATTCTTGAAATAGATGACGTTGTGATAGTCGGCGACCGTCTGCAAGTACGTCCCGGAACAGCACGGCCACTCGTGCCAGTAGTACTGTTTGATTCCGCTCGAGAGACGGTAGTCGCCGTAGTAGAAAGTTCGCCCGTCCGGCTCCGTGGGGAGCGCGGCGCCGATCCCGTTGTAGAGCAGCGTCTCGATCCAATCGCCGAAGCGCGCCTCGCCGGTGAATTCGATCAGGTAGCGCGACAACTTGAACGCCGCCCACGACCCGCACGGGATCTCGGCGTGGCCCGCGTACAATTCGAGCGACCGTCCGAGCGCCCCGTCCGGGGGCATCAACCGCTCGTCCGGTCCATAGCCGCCCGTCGCGTAGCATTGGGTCCGCTGAAGAAAATCGTACGCGTTCGCGCAGACGGCCAGGTACCGGCGGTCGCCGGTGACGGCATAGGCCATCGCGGCGCTGCTGAACGAGTTGACGTGGCTGTACGCGTGCACGGGCACCACCTCAACGAGATCCGCGGTCTCCGCAAACCGGCTCCAGTAGTCCTCGTACAACCAGACGCCGGCGAACGCCTTGAACTCGGGGTTGCCGCCGAGCAGGTACGCCCGGTAGAGATTCTCGGGCAGCGTATACCACTCGATGGTGTGTGTCGGTCCGCCGCCTTGAAAATCGAAGTTGCCGGCGGACGGCCGCGACCGGTCGAACGTCCGCACGGCCCACGCCATCGTCTGCTCGAGCACCGGCAGCGCCTCGCGGCAACCGGCGTATGCCGCCAGGTCCACCAGCCCGCAGACCAATTTCTCCCAGTCGTACAATCGCATGCCGGCGTCCCCGCCCGGCCCGATTGTCCGCCTCCACCCGTCGAACAGCGCGAGCGCTTTGCTCCGGAGCGCGATGTCGCCGGTGGCACGGCTCATCCGGGCCATGCCGCTCAGGAGCTGGCCGAAGATGCAGGCGCTGGTCTCGACGCACCATCCCCGCATGCCCACGCCGGGCGCGGGCAGCCCGGCCCGCTGCCGGAAGCCCTTCAGGATATCGTCGTCCGGCACGGAAAAGTAGACGTCCCGAGCCCGCGCCGTCTGCGCCTCGAACCGGCCCGGCAGCAGGCGGACGCCATCGTAATTGAACCGGTCGAGCATCGTTTTGGCCTGTGCCATGTTGAGTCTTCTTTTCAGCCTCCGCCGCCCACCGCCTCCTCTGAAGGGCATCCCCGCCGAACGCCCGAACTGCTGATGTCGTGAGCACGACCATGACGGTTTCCCCGCGGCGCCCGCGGTGGTGGCTCATCGGCGGGATCGCCCTTGTCTGCGTGGTGGCAGCAACCGCCGCGGCGCCGTTTCTCGTTCCGGTGGATCGTTACCGTTCGCTCCTCGAAGAGTCCATTCGGTCGGCCACCGGCCGCGACGTTCGCATCGCAACCCTGCGTCTTCAGATCTGGCCGCGCCCCCACGTGCGCGCCGCGGACGTCCGGCTGATGAACCCCGCCGGGTTTCCGGACGGCCCCGCGGTCGAAGCGCAGACCATCAACCTCGGCGTCGATCTGCGCGCGCTGCTCGACCGCCGTCTCGCGATCAAGTGGGTGGCTCTCGACCGCGTGCGCGTCAACTTTCTCACCAACACGGCCGGGCGTTCGAATTTCGACCTGCCAGCGCAGGATCGCGGCCGTCCGCCGATCGGGGGCGGCGTCCTGACCCTCGCGCCGATCGGCGCCGTCGCCATCAAGAACGTCGACCTCTCGGTGGGCTCGTACGATCCGGGGCGCCGGCAGACGACGGCGTCGTTTGCGATCGCCGGACTCACCGCCGCGAGCCGCTCCGTACAGGCCACCGCGCCCGACCTGCTGCAGCGGATCGCCGCGACCGTCGATCTCAGAGGGGCGCGCCTTACCGTCCCTTCGCTCCGCGTCCCGGTGGAGGTAAGCTCCGGGACGCTGACGCTCGCGAACGGCGGGGTGAAGGCGGCGTTTACCGCGTCGCTCGATACGACGAAGGTGAAGGCCACGGCACAGGTTCCGCGGATCTATGCGCCCGTGATATCGTTTGCGCTCACGGGGACCGAACTCGACGTCAACCGCCTGCGGCGCCTGCTGAGCGCATCCGCGGCGCAGGGCCCGCTCGGACCCCCCGGTCCTCACCGCCTGGTCGCCGCCGGGACCGTGGACGTCGACAAGGTCGCGTTCGCGCCGTTCGCCGCGTCCGGCGTCCGCGCCCGCCTGGGCGTCTATACCGACGCGATTCGCGTGGACGCCTACTCCCTCACCGCGTACGGCGGCACGATCACGGGGACGGCGGCGGCCAAGACCGCCGTGGCCGGTGCGCACGCCGCGTTCACCGTGCACGCGCGCGGGGTCGACGTCGGCGGACTGCTGCGCGGGGTGGGCGCGGCCGCGAGCGTGACCGGCGCCTTGGACGCGGACGGGGCGCTCCGAACGACGCTGGCCGGCGATCCGCGCGCGGCGCTCGCCGGAACCGGCACGTTCGCGATCCGCAACGGAACGTTTCCGGGGCTGGACGTCAAGAGCGGCCTTGCGCAGCTCGCACGGCTGCTGCAGGCGAACGTGCCCGCCGGACAGACTCGGTTTAGCTACTTCGGAGGCGACGCGCGAATCGCGCGGGAGCACGTGTACAGCAGCGCGCTGCGGCTCGACGGGGAGAACCTGCAGGCGACGGGACACGGCAATGTCGGCTTCGACGGCAGCCTGGACTACGCGGGAACCGGCGTGATGGCGATGGCTGCCGCGGGTTCGCCGTCTCCCGGACCGATTCCATCGGCAGCGACGCTGCTCGGTCGGTATGTCCCGGGCGCGGCGGGCGCCCGCGCCACAAGCATCCCGTTCAAGTTGACCGGCGCGCTCTCAACCCCGCACTTCGCGCTCGGCGGCGCGCCGCGGTTTGTCGGCGGCACCGCGGCATCGCCACCGCCGCAATCCGCCGCACCCAGCTCACCCCAGCCGCCGGGCCTACCCGGCTTTCTGCAGAACCTGCCGAAGATTCCCTAGCGGTTACTGGCCTCCGGTTTCCGGACGGTCGGGTTCGGGAACGTGCGACGGCGAAGGCGCGGCGGGCCCGACCGGGCTGCCGGCCGTCGCCAAGACGTCGATCGCGACGACGGTGGCAAATGCGGGCGACTGCTTGTCAAGCTCGATTTCGAACCACACGCCCAGGTCGTCGTACCGGAGAGTTTCCCTATGCGATTTGGCGTCGACATTGACGGCAGCCGGTACCCCGAGCGCTGCGCGAATTTCAGCTTCGGTGCTCCCGGCGTGGAGTCCCGCGGCCGTCGTATAACTCGCGTCGTTCATGATGGACAGACGATCCACTCGATTCCCGCCCGAGACCTGCACCCCGAATCCCTGGCGCTTCGAGGCGTCGAGCCACCAGCGCGTAACGCTCCCGTCGCTCGAACGCACGGTGTCCGTGGAGGTACCGAAGAGTCCTGTGACGTCGGCAAGCTTCATTCCCAATCGCACGGCGCCGATGCTCTGGCCGGGCACGATTACCGCCGGACTACCCGGCGCGGGCTGAGCTGGAGCGGCCGGAGCCGGCGGTGCCGGCCGAGTCTGGACCGGCGGCGCGGGTTGCGCCGGGGGCGCGGGCCGAGCTGGAGCGGCCGGAGCCGGGGATGCGGGCTGAGTCTGGACCGGCGCCGCGGGCGCGGGCTGAGTCTGCGCCGGCGGTGAGGACGGCGCGACGACCTGCAGGGTCCCCGCCGCGACAATGATGATTGAGTATACCTTGCCGTCCAGCGTCGCATCCTCGGCGCCGGAAGGGACGTAGAAAAGAATACCCGGATAGCGGAGGACTTGCAGGCGCCCGAGTGTCAAGGTGGGCAGCGCCGCCGTGTCGGGCGACGCGCCCATGACCCCCAGGACTTTGTCGGCCGCGTCCCCGTCCCGCAGACCCTGTGCGGTCGCATACCGGGGATCGCGGTTGATCCCAATATTGACGGCTTTCCCGTCCCGGAACCACACTCCAAACCGTCCGGCACCCGCCGTTTTCCAAGCGAGAGTCGTGGCGCGCGTGATCGGATCCGAGGCGGTGCTGGCTTCATGTCCCAGCGCCGCCCGCACCTGCTCGACCGTCATCCCGAGTTGGACCCGTCCGATTCCCTGGCCGGGCGTGATCAGGAAGGACGCCGGTACCGCCGGAGCTTGCCCCATGACAAGCGCGGGGACCGACAGCACGAGCGCGAATGCCGTCACGATCCTCATGACCCGATTTGTTACGTGTGACATAACCACGATGTTCCCGCTTTCGGCCGGGACGGACCGGCCTGATCTGCCTACCGATTAGATTCTAATCGCCCCAACGCCGCCTGAGAAGGGTGATGACCTCCTGGCAAACGGGACATCCCCCAGGATGCGATTCCTTCATGGCGTCCTCCATTTGCGCGGGTCCACGACCATCCGCCGGGCATCAGATAGTGTCATCCTACCCGCGCACACCGCACGATGATAAGCGTCCTCCAATCGATCCTTCCGCTTCGCTTCCGGCCACGGTTGGGGCCAGAGATTGCGCCGATCCCGTGGGGCGCCGCCAAGTTCGAGGGGCACCAGGTGGTCCTCTTCATAGTCTGCCGGTGTCCCAGGCAGGTGGCGTTCGGCTATCTGCTGCCGCTTCAGCGCATCAGTGAACGTGCGCGGCGGCCGCACGGCCGCCGCCCAGCCTCGGACGCAAATCGTCTGAGCGATGTTCGACTGCGTAACCTCGGGGTTGAGCGCGCCCGGCGGGGGAGCATAGTTGGGCGCGACAGATGTCGCCACGCCGAGGAGCAGCGTCGGAATCCACTGCGCGAAGGTGACGACCCTCATTTACGTCCCGCATCCACGACAGGTCACACGATCTCGGGCGTGAGGGCCCACCGAACCGACCAGCCGTCGTGTTCTCGCCGTTCGAGACAAATGAGCCCGGCGTTCTGGACCATGATCGGATCGCTGCCGTCATGCCCGCAGAGCAGCAAGGCCGCCAGGCCCGCCAAGTGTGGAAGATGGCCGACAACCAGCACATCGTCGGTCTCCAGGGCCAGCCGCTCCCGCCAGATTTCCGGCGAGGCCTGAGGATCAAGACCCTCTTCCTCCGTGATCAGGGCGGCCGGGAGATGTTCGCGCCATATCTCGGCCGTTTGCCGGGCGCGTAACTTCCCGCTGTGAACGATCCTCGCGACGCGCACGCCCGCGCGCTCGACGGCGTACTGGACGACCCTGTTGGTGGCAGCCCGCCCCTTCTCCGTGAGGGGCCGGGTGGGATCGTGTTCTTCCCTCATAGCCTCCCCGTGCTGCATCAGCTAGAGCTTCATCGAGGTCCTCCCACGCGGCGGCGGTGTCGGCGGCCCGTCGTTGCGATGGACGGGGCGGAGCCAGGCGAGCCGCCCATCAGCGTATTCCCGGTGGGGGTGGCTGATCCCGGCCAGCCCTCCGCAGCTCACGGGCAAGTCGGCCGGCATCACGGTCGCAACGCTGGGCGCCCTCGGTCTAGTCTGCTGCGGTTCCGGCTTGAGTGACCATGTCCCGATCATCGTAGACGTCGCACTCTTCAACGCGCTCGGCGCCGCAGGGACCCGGAAACTCAACAAGAAGACGATCTAGAGTACTGCCCGAGGGGGAGTGTCTGAACCGGCGCCCCAAGGGTGCCCCAAGGAGGGGGGCGGGCGCTTCGGCACGTGCGGGCCGCTGATCGTGATGAACTCACCGACGCGGGACAAGGTATTGCGAACGGGGAGGGGCAAATGGGAGACACGCCGGACCTGCCCGCCATCATCACCTCGGCCACTGCGCAACGGCATCTGCGGCCTCGCACCGACCTCCGCGTGCCGGGCTGGACGTTCTGGGAGTTGCGCAATTTCAACATGCACCGCGTGGTCGGACTCGTGACCGAGCACCGGCAGTTCGCCGAGGCGCACGATCTCGGCGCGGAAATCCGGACGGTCGTCTCCCGCTACTTCAAGTGCGCATGGTGGCGCGGGATGGCGTACGGCGTCGTGGCAGACGTTCCGGCAATTTCCTTGACTCTCGACGACCTGAAGGTGCTGGTCGACCTGTACGCCAACGCGAAGGGCACGCTGCAATGGGTCATTCTCGTGAGCGACGACGCTCGCGTGGCTCTTGGCGTGCACACTTGGCTGGAATCATACCTGAGTCCCGTCTACCGTGGCGTCCTGCAGGCGTTGTCTGATGTAGGGTATCAGATCGCCAGCGCCCGGCGGGAGAAGGACGGTCTCTGGAAATTCCTTACCGGGGTAGCCGATACGGAAGCCGCCATAGGCAGTTTCGGGACAAAACGTGCCGCCTTTCCAGAGTTCCGGAACCCCGCTGTCGACGAGAAACAGTAGAGTTCGTCGCTAGCGACGCATGCCGACCTGGGATCGTCCTCCGGCGGGCCGATCCTCTCGCTAAGTCTGGGCGATGCGATATATTGCCCACCCAACCGCAACCGAGATCAGGAGCAGTGCCCAACCGGCCGCGAGGAACGAAAACACACCCGTCCAGACCGTGAGCCACACGTATGACCATGGGCTCGCCATCTGGAGACCTCTCGACACGAAGAACGCGAACGGCGGGATGAAGAAGAACAGTGCCAGCAGCGACGTTCCTGCCCCAACTAAGCCAGCGTGTACCGATGTTGGGGTGCGTCTGCCATCGATCAGCCGCCGACCGGTGATTGCACCGGCCAAGCCATGGGCCAGCCCCGCCGTGATTGTGAGGGCGGGCGTTAGACCATTCATCCGCGCCGCGGGCACCCAGGCGAGATGCGTCACAGCCATCGTGGCACTGCCAAAGGCGAGAGCCGCTGCTGTTCGGGGATTCGTTCTGACGTAGAAACGCAGTCGTTCCATGGCACGCCTTTCGTCTGGCGAGGGCTCGATTCCCTACGTCACGATGTCCATCGGGCGCGCCGATACCATGAACCGGACGCCCGGGCTGTGAACCGGTTCATAGCCCACTGCGGCGGCCTGCCCTACGCTAGGAGCGTGAGACACACGGCGGGAGGCGGGCGCGATGTGGCCGGAACTGTTTGCGCAGGGGTCCGAACTGGGACTGTTCGTGGCCGGAAGCATCGTGGCTGGTTTGGCCGCGATTGTTTGGTTTGCGATGCGTGCTGCACGGCCGCAGGGGCCCGATCCGGCGGCCAATCTACAGCGCGACGAGCAGGGTGATTTCACGTCTGGGGAAACGGCGCGGCTCATCCAGATTCTCGCCGATCAGCAGGCCGTCGCCGAACAATCGGTGCAAGGATTATCACTTGCTCGGCGGGCGAAGCACCATCCAATCACGCCGCTCTACCGTACTGGACCAACCGGTGGAACTCAGCGCGGGTCAGTGACTTCCCGGCTTTCCGCAGGCCCTCGATGATGTCGTCCAAGGGATTACCCCACACGGTCAACGCCCCGCGGTTCGCCATCCATGCCTCTCCGGGCACTCCGGATGCCCGGCAGTGAATTGTTCGAGTTGTGGCCTCGCGCGGCCTTCCTGCCGAACGAACACCGGCGGCACAGAGGTGACCAATCTCACCAGCCGAAGGTACGAGTCGCTTCCTTGCCTGTCCCGAACAAAGATGACGCGGTGGACAACCCAACCCGGCGTGACCGGGCGAGACCATCAAACATTTAGGCGAGCGGGAACTCCAGCCAATCGAGGGGGTACCTAGTTGGCGATTTCTTTAGGATCACGCAACCCGCACGTGCGACGAAGCCGGATCACGACCTGTGCCTTAATAGCCCTTATCTGCACCACGTCCATCGGCCCCGCGTGGGCGACAGCCCCGTTGGTGCAGTCGATCGCCGACCCAAATGGCCGTTTCACCATAACTTTCCCCGCCGATTGGCAGGTGGCCACGAAGGCCGAGGGGATGGTCGCCGTGTTGGGGGTTGGTCCGATCGAGCCCGGGACGCGGGCTTCGGTCAACGTGGTGGTAGAGTCGTTGCCGACTCCCATATCTCCCGCAGTCTATGCCGATCGTGCGGAACGGTTCGTGAAAGTTACATTTCATCACTACACCATGATTCAGCAGGGCGAGGCCGTCATCGCGGGACGCCCTGCTTACTATCGCTACTTCACGTGGGAGCCGAATGTTGGACCGGCAGTGTACCAGATACAGGTGTTTTTCACGCTCGGGCAAACTGGCTTCGTGGTCACGGGTAGCACCGCAAATGACTCCGACCGCATTCGCACCGATGTCCCTGTCCTCGTCCAGATCATCAACACATTCCGCGTGACGGCTTCGTAAAAGGCGAGTCGGTGCGCCGCGGCCACTGTCCAACCCGGCCGCAACCCGCCGGCCGCAGGATCCCAGGGGCATCAAGACGACCGCCGGCTCACCGTGCCAAGCCGGTTTTTGCGGGCGGCTCCCTGCGCCCCAGGTTGCATGCACCGTCAAGCGCGGAACAAGAACCCCGCCAGCAGCCGGTACACCTCCGCGAGATAGATGTCCGAGTGGTG